>NZ_JBQJIM010000019.1:0-212714 GCF_052078295.1 Crossiella sp. CA198 | reverse complement strand
ACCTTCCGAGATGGCGAGCCTCCGGCTGAAACCTCCGGGGACGCCGTCTCATTTCAGTCCTCGCAGGACAAGCGAGCAGAGCGTTCCCCGGAGGTCCCGGCCATGAATGAAGGTAGCCCTATCAGCGAGGACGCCGAACTGGCCAAGCAGGCCCATCGCGAACTGACCGGACTGGACTACGCCATCCGGCTGGCCGCTCGCTGAGTCAGCCGGTCCGGCCAAGGCACGTGACTGCCGAGGAGAGAGGTCAGCCAGTGAACGACAAGCACGACCGGGACGCGGCCGCGGTCGCCGAGTTCGCCTTCGAGCTGGGGGTGCTCAAGCGCACCCGCCGGGCTGGTTGGTGGCACATCGGCGTCCGCGACCCCGAATCGGTCGCCGAGCACAGCCTGCGGGTCGCCCAGCTCGCCACCATGCTCGCCGCCATGGAGGGCGCCGACCCCGCCCGCGCGGCGTTACTCGCGCTCTGGCACGACTCCCAGGAGACCAGGATCGGCGATCTCACCCACACCGCCCGCGACTACCTGGTGTCGGCCTCCAACGAGCAGATCACCGCGGACCAGACCGCGGCGCTGCCGGACACCGCGCGCAAGACGGTGCAGGAGGTGGTCAACGAGTACGAGGCGGCTGGCACCGCCGAGGCGCACTGCGCCAAGGACGCGGACAAGCTGGAATGCCTGTTCCAGGCGGTGGAATACCGGGAAAGCGGCTACCGGGGGGTGCAGGGCTGGATCGACTCCTCGCGCGAGTCGCTGCGCACCGAGGCGGCCCGGCGGGTGGCCGAGGCCGCGCTGAGCGTGTCCACCCTGGCCTGGCGCGGACGCTGAGCCGACGGCGCCCCCGGCCGCGAACGGGCCGGGGGCGCCGGACTCACTTACGGCTCAACGCCTCGGTGAGTTTCGTGCGCGCCCCCACGCGCAGCACGGTGTTGGCGTAGACCCGGCCGCCCAGCCACAGCAGCAGAGCGATCGCCGGCAGCATCAGCCCGGCCGCCAGCAACTGCTGCCACAGCGGGGCCGCGCCCAGGGCCGCGCGGATCGGCATCAGCATCGGCGCGAACGGCGGCAGCAGCGATACCCACTCCACCAGCTGGTCGTTCGGATTGCGCAGCAGCAGCGGCAGCCCGCCCGCCATCGGGATGACGATCAGCATCATCACCGGCATGATCACCGACTGCATGTCCTCCTGACGGGAGACCAGCGCGCCGGTGGCGGCGAACAGCGTGGCGTAGAGGGTGAACCCGAGCAGGTACCAGCCGATCAGCGCGGTGATCGTGCCCACCGTGCCGCCGGGCAGCGTCACCGACCCGGTGGCGGTGGCCGCGGCCAGGCCGGCCCCGGTGACCAGCGCGAGCTGGGCCAGGCCGACCAGGCCGATGCCGATCACCTTGCCCGCCAGCAGCTGCCACGGCCGGACCGCGGCCAGCAACAGCTCGACCACCCGGCTGCTCTTCTCCTCCACCACGCCCTGGGCCACCGTGATCCCGTAGCCGAGCAGGGCGAAGTACAGCAGCATCGCGGTGGCGAAGGCCAGCGCCAGCCGGGATCCGCGATCCGGATCGGCCGGGGTCAGCGCCCGCACCTGGGCCGGTTCCGGCGCCCGGCCCGCCTGATCCAGCACCGATTTGACCGCGAGCACGTCCAGCGCCGCGCGCAGTTCGCCGTCGGTGTCGTTGTCCACCACCGCGCGCACGCCCGGACCGGCGTCCAGGAACACGGTCACCTCGCCCGCGCGAACCAGACGCTCACCCTCGGCGGCATCGGCCACCGTGCGCAGCTCCAGCTGGTCGCCACTGGCGGTGAACTGCGCCCGCAACGCCTCGCCGACCGGTGCGCTGCGCGCGGTGACCGCGGCGGTGCGTTCGGTCCCGCCGTTGAGCGTGGCGAAGCCGACCAGGCCGCCGACAATGGCCAGCATCAGCAGGGTGCCGAGCACGAAGGACTTGCCGCGCATCCGGGTGGCGATCTCGCGACTGGCCACCAGCCAGGCGCCGCGGGCCGGTCCGAGCTGGGTGTTCACGCGCTCGCCTCCTCGGTGACGATGTGCCGGTAGGTCTCGGTCAGACTCGGCTGGTGCCGGCCGAAACCACGCACCGGCCCGGTGCGCAGGGCCGCAGCCAGCACCACCTGGTCGTCCACGCCCTCGGCCAGTTCCAGCACGGTCTGACCGTCCACTGTGGACACAATGCGGACGCCGGGAATGCGTTCCGCCCAACCCGGAGTAGCCGAGGGCGCGTCCACCACCAAACGGGCCGAACCGGCCCGCTGTAGCTCGGAGACGGTGCCGCAGGCCACCATCCGGCCCTGCCGCACGATGCCCACCCGGTCGCACAGCCGCTCGACCAGGTCGAGCTGGTGGCTGGAGAACAGCACCGGCACGCCCTGGGCGCACTGCTCGCGCAGCACCTCGCTGAGCACGTCCACCGCCACCGGGTCCAGCCCGGAGAACGGCTCGTCCAGCACCAGCAGCATCGGCCGGTAGACCAGCGCCGCGGCCAGCTGCACCCGCTGCTGGTTGCCCAGGCTGAGCTTCTGCACCTCATCGTCCCGGCGCTGCGCCACACCCAGCCGCTCCAGCCAGTCCTCGGCCTCCCGCCGGGCGGCCTTCGGGCCGAACCCGTGCAGCCGGGCCAGGTAGGTGAGCTGCTCGCCGACCTTCATCTTCGGGTAGAGCCCACGTTCCTCCGGCATGTAGCCGATCCGGCGGCGCCCGGCGAAGTCCAGCGACGCCCCGTCCCAGCGCACCTGTCCCGAGTCGGCGGCCAGCACGCCCAGCACGATCCGCATGGTCGTGGTCTTGCCGGCGCCGTTACCGCCGACGAAGCCGAACAGCTCACCGGGCCGCACCAGGAAGCTCATCCCGTCCAGCGCGCGCAGGTCCCCGTAACGCTTGCCGAGCCGGTCCACCTCCAGGCCAGCGCCCGCCCCCACCGTCGCTGATGTGTTCATACGGCGAAGTGTTGTAAAAACCCAACAGCTTGTCAAGTTGTCCAACCAGCCGGTTGTGCCAGACTTACCTGGTGAGCCCAGTGCGACGGGGCAAGGACCTGCCGATCTACAACCGGCTCCCGGTGCTGCGCGCCGAACGCGGCCTGTCCAGGGTCGCGCTGGCCGAGGCGGTGGAGGTCAACCCGCAGACCATCGGCGCGCTGGAGCGTGGAGATCACTACCCGAGCCTGGATCTGGCCTTCCGGATCTGCGAGGTCTTCGGGCTGCCGGTGGAGGCGGTGTTCAGCCGGGCGCCGTTCACCCCGCTGTCCGAGCAGGTCTATCGAGGAGGGCAGGGATGAGCCTGCGCGAGCGGTACACGGAGTACGAGCGGCGGCGGACGGCGAAGTTCAGCCGCAGGCTGCCCCGCTGGCGCACCCGGCGGCACCGGCGGGTGCTGGCCGTGGCCTGGTCGCTGTTCCCGGTCTTCCTGGTCGTGGTGCTGCTGACGGACCTGCGCGGTACCGGGTGGTTCCTGCCGCTGTGGCTCGCCCTCTACGCGGGCTGGCTGTCGGTGTGGGGCCTGCTCCGGGTGCTGACCGCGGCACTCGTCGAGACCCTCTCGCCCTCCTTGGACGAGCGCCAGCGCGAGCTGCGCGACCGCGCGATCTTCCTCGGCTACCAGTTCGGGCTGCTGACCCTGCTCCCGCTACTGGCCTACCTGCTGCTCAACCAGCGCAGTCCGGATCTCGGCATCAACGCGAGCATCCTGCTGGCGATCGCCTTCGTGGTACTGGCGGCCGCGCCGACGGCCCTGCTCGCCTGGGTGCTGCCGGATGACCACCCCGAGGATTTTCAGGACCAGTAGGGCTCGGCCCGTCGCGCCGCCGCGGCGATCGCCGCCCCGTCGAGCTTGGCGGTGGTGTTGATCCCGGCGCTGGCCCACTCGATCCGCAGCTCGAACTCGGTGTCCGGCAACGGGTGCAGCCAGAGCTGGAAGTGCGAGTCCACCCGCCCGCTGTCCGCGGCGCCACCGTCCGGACTGCACACCAGCAGCGCTCCGGCGGGCTGCTGCTCCGGCGCCGACCCGACCGCGGCGACCTCGGTCCCGTCGGCCAGCCGCACGCTGAAGTGCGGGGCGGATTCGGTGGAGGGGTCGCGGTTCCAGCGCCGCCGGTGCGCGCCGAAGAGCCCGTCGTGCAGCTCCCACCAGGCATCCTCGGCCAGCCCCGCGCGCCGGGCGGCCACCCTGGCCTCCACCTGGCAGCCATTGGGATAGGCCCGCGCGCCGACCACGAGCACCACCGCGTTGTCCGTCCTGGTCACCACGGCTTCCAGCGGCACCAGCACCCCGGGCACATCCTCCGGCGGCCCCAGCCACACCGCCCGCGCGGCCCGCGCCGGCTCGGCCACGGGCGCGGCAACGACATCCGGCTCATCGTCAAAAAACCCCATGACCCCCAACCCTAACCACCGAGTTGGCCCAACTGGTACGCCGACTTGGGCCAACTCGACGTACGAGTTGGCCCAAGTCGACGGTCAGCGGGTGGGGAAGAGGACCTTGGCGCTGCCGCCGCCGCGGCGGACCGGCTCGGCCACCGCCTGGATCTTGCCGCGGCCCAGGAACTCCAGCGCGGCCACGGTGCCGATCTCCGGGTTCGGGGTGAAGGTGGTCGAGGGCAGCTCGAACTGCTGGCCGTACGCCTCCAGCTCAGCCCGCCTTGGCGAGTTGAAGAAGGCGGGTTCGGCCTCGGTCTTGGCCCGGTTGCGCTGGGACAGCCGCGGCGCGGCCACCGCCTGGGGCAGGGACATGCCCAGGTCGATCCGGTTGAACAGGGTCTGCAGGACGGTGGTGATGATGGTCGAGCCGCCGGGGGAACCCAGGGCCAGCAACGGTTTGCCGTCCTTGAGCACGATGGTCGGCGACATGCTGCTGCGCGGCCGCTTGCCCGCCTCGGGCGCGTTCGCCGGCCACGGCTGGCCCGCCGCCGGGGGCGCGAAGTCGAAGTCGGTCAGCTCGTTGTTGAGCAGGAAACCGCGGTGCGGCACGGTGAGCGCGCTGCCGCCGGTCTGCTCGATGGTCAGCGTGTAGGCCACCACGTTGCCCCAGGCGTCCGCGGTGCTCAGGTGGGTGGTGGAGGTGCCCTCGTGCCGGTCCGAGCCGGGCGCGGTGGTCTTGCAGCCGCCGGGCTTGAGCGGGTCACCGGCCGGGGCGGGGTGCGGCATGGCCTTCTTCGGGTCGATCAGGCAGGCCCGGTCCTTGGCGAAACCGTCCGACAGCAGCTGTTTCAGCGGAACGTCCACAAAGGACGGATCCCCGATCCACTTGTTCCGGTCCGCGTAGGCCAGCCTGCTGGCCTCCAGGTAGGTGTGGGTGGCCCCGTTGACGTCCTTGCCGGACAACGGGAATCGCTCCATGATGTTGAGCGCCTCGCCGACCGTGGACCCGCCGGAGGACGGCGGGGCCATGCTGTACACGTCCAGCCCGCGGTAACCGATCTTCGTCGGCGCGCGGTCCACCGTCCGGTAGGCGGCCAGGTCGCCGGTCTCCATCAGGCCGGGCCGCACCTTGATCGTGGCGCCCGGGGCCACCGGCGGCTGGTTCACCGTGTGCACGACCTCGCGACCCAGCTCACCGCGGTAGAGCCAGTCCAACCCGCGCTGGGCCAGGCCCTGGTAGGTCTGGGCCAGGTCGGGGTTGCGGAAGGTGCTGCCCACCTCGGGCAGCTTGCCGCCGGGCAGGAACAGCTTCGCGGTGGGTGCGATGGCGCGGAAGCGAGCCTCGTTCTGCCAGGTGTGGTCGCGGTACTCCTTGTCCACGGTGAACCCGTCGCGGGCCAGCCTGATCGCCGGGCGCAGGTTCTCGGCCAGGTCCCGGCGGCCCCACTTGTCCAGGGCGCGCTGCCAGGTCAGCGGGGTGCCGGGCACGCCGACGGACAGGCCGGAGGTGACCGCCTCGTCGAACGGGATGGCCTTGCCGTCCTCGACGAAGGAGTCCCGCTTCATCCGCTTCGGCGCGGTCTCCCGGCCGTCGATGGTGTGCACCCTGCCGGTGCGCGCCTCGTAGTAGACGAAGAACCCGCCGCCACCGATCCCGGCGGAGAACGGTTCGGTCACGCCCAGCGCCGCGGCCGCGGCCACCGCCGCGTCCACCGCGTTGCCACCCCGGCGCAGCACCTCGATACCGGCCTTGGTGGCGTCCTCATCCACCGTGGACACCGCACCGCCGTAGCCGGTCTGGGTTGGCCTCTTACCGCTCTGACCAGCCTCGACCGCGCCCGCGGCCGGAGCACTGGTCAGGGTCACCGCCGCGGTGGCACACAGCACCACCGCCGCGCGCAAGGGTCGTGAGGTCCGCACGTCGCCGCCTTTCGCCGGGTTCGTTACCCCGGCAAACTAACGGCTCAGGACCCGCCGCACCAGGCGCAGACCTTGCCTCGCCCCCATATTCGGCAGATATGCCCGGCCGATCGCGTTGGCGATGCGCGGCAGCGCGGCCGGGTCCGGGTAGGCCATGTACATCGGCTGGTAGGTCGGCTGGAACTTGGCCTTGAACGCGAACAGCGAGCGGAACCCGTACACCGGTTCCAGCGCCCGGCCGGCGAAGTCGAGCAGTCGTTGCAGCGCGCCGGGCTGCTGACCGCGGTCCAGCCGGGCCAGCGGAGCGCCGGAGAGGCTGAGGAACTCCGCGCCCTCCTCCTTGAAGCTGAGCGCGGCCGAGGCGATCAGGAACTCCATCACGCCGCGGAATCCGGTGGCCCGGCGGCGCATGAAGTCCAGCGTCCAGCCGACCACCTGCCCGTCCCGGTGCACCGGCAACCAGCTGGTGATGCCGTGCACGGTCCGGTCGGCGTCCAGCGCGACCAGGCAGCGGACCTCGTCGTCGTTCAGCTCGTCCAGCCCGCCGAGGGTGAAGCCCATCTCGGGCAGGCCCTTGTCCGCCACCCACTCCTCGGAAATGGACCGGACCTGGTCGGTGATGGCAAGGGGCGCCTTCGGATAGCTCCACCATTCCGCGGTGATCCCGGCCTTGCCCGCCTTGTTCAGCGCGGTGCGCACGTCCTGCCACTTCTTGCCGGTGAAGGCCAGTTCGGGCAGTGGCACCAGGGTGTCCTCGGCGACCTGCACCGCGCTCCAGCCGAATTCCCTGGTCTCGTCCTTGATCGCTTCGGTGACGCTGTAGAAGCAGGGCGTCCAGCCGTTGCGCGCGCAGAAGTCGGCGAATCCGCGCACCGCCTCGATCCGCGCCGCGGGTTCGCCGACCGGGTCGCCGGTGGTGATCGCGATGGTGGCCACCACCCGGTAGGCGACCACGGCCTGCTCGTCCGCGGTGAACCAGTAGTTGTTGCCGCGCCAGGTGGTCATGTGCGCCAGGGTGGAGCCGCCGAACTTCCGCGCCAGGTCCCTGGCCCGCGCGGCCGCGGTCTCGTCGGTGGGTGGCGCGGCCCGCCAGAAGGTGACCAGCAGCGCGCCCAGCACCAGCAGCCAGAACACCACGCCCAGGTACTCGCACAGCAGCCCGGCCATGCCGCCGGTGGCGATGAACCGCACCGGGAACAGGTCCAGGTAACCCGGCGGCAGGAACCGCGAGGGCGCGTCCGCGATGAGCTGGCCGAAGCCGGGCTGCGGGTCGAACTGGTCCCGCCAGGCGTACCCGCCGAGCACGTACACCACGCCCAGCAGCACGAACGCGCCCACGATGAAGGCGACCAGCCGCCGCCGGGACCTGCGCGGCCCGGCCACGGTGAACTGCCTGCGGGTGACCACCAGGCCGATCAGCATGGCCACCGACAACAGCACCGGCATCGAGGAGTCGAAGACCAGCTGGCCCTTGGTGTGCGGCGTGATGTCGCCGAATTCCGCGGCCGGAGTCAGCATCAGGTCCACAATGGACTGGACGAACCACACCAGCAGCGCCAGGTTGGCCACCGTGGCCGACCACCAGGCCAGTTTCCGGCCCCGCCGCAGCCCTTCGGCCAGCACCAGCAGGAACAGCGCGGGCAGCACGGACATGATCGCGCTGGGCAGGCCGTCGAAATTGGCCCTGGCCTTGAGTTCCCGGCACCGCTCGGCGAAGTCCGGGTCGGCGCAGATGGCCTCGATCTGGTCCGCGCTGGGCACCGGCGAGGTCAGCACATCACCGAGCGCGGTCAGCGGCCCGGCGGTGTAGGGGGTGAGCAGCATGAACACCGGTCCCAGCGCGCAGGCCGCGAGCAACAGCGCGAGCAGCACCCTGGTCTCCGAGCGGGACGGCGCGCCCACGGTCTTGCTGGAGCGGCCGAGCATGGCCAGCCCGGCCAGCATGCCGACCAGCCCACCGCAGAGCCGCACCACGTCCTGGGCGTAGCCGGAGAACAACGCCAGCGTCACCAGCGCCACGATCAGCGCCAGCCGCAATCGCCTGCGCCACAACGCGGGCAGCCGGGAGCTGAGCGCCAGGCCGAGCCCGACCGCGCCGGTGGACGGGCTCAGCGCCAGCTCGGCCGGATCGTCCAGGAAGTTCAGCCACAGCCAGCCCGCCACCGAGCCGAGTTTGATCACGCCGATGCCCAGCAGGGTGCCGCCGACCTGGCTGATCAGGAACAGCACCGCGGTCCGGCCCGGTCCGAGCAACCGCTCGCCAGCCGCGCCGAATCCCAGCAGCAGCACCGAGGTGGCCAGGTAGCCGACCAGGTCCAGGCACCACAGCGCACTGCTCAGCGGCGCCCACCAGTGCCCGTCGGCCAGCGAGCCGGTGCCGATGCCGACCTGCGGCAGCAACTCCCCCGAGGGCCCGTCCAGCAGGCTGCCGGTCAGCGCGCCCACCGTCCACAGCGCGACCAGGAACACCAGCGTCAGCGGGGCGTGCGCGAGCAGTCCGAGCAGCCCGCGCAGCGCGGCGATTCCCTGGTGCACCAGCCTGATCGGCGCAGGCCGGCGCGCCACGGACGCTGGCTCGACCTGACTGTCCTCAGTGGACACTGCGGGCTCCGATCATCGCGGGGTCAGTCCGGTGTGCTGGGCCAGCCAGGGCATGGCCTGGGCCAGCGCCGGTCGCCACACCACCCAGTTGTGCGGGCCGGGGATCTCCAGCCAGTCCACCTGCATGCCCGCCCGGCGGCAGGCCTTGAGCACGTCCTGCTGCTGCGGCCGGAACTCGCCGTCCTTGTTGCCGGAGACGATCAGGCCCGCGGTCTTCGGGAACTTCGCGGTGGCCAGGATGTCCAGCGGGTTGACCCGTTTGAACGCGGCCTCGTCGCCACCGAAGGCCGCGTTCACCGAGTCCTTGCGGGTGCCCAGCGAGGGCTCGCGCTGACCGGAGATGTCGATGAAGTTGCGGTAGACCTCGGGCGCGCGCACCGCCAGCTGCAACGCGCAGGTCCCGCCCTGGGACAGCCCGCCGATGGCCCAGGCCTGCGGGTCGGCCTCGGCCTGCAGGTTCTGCCGGACCCAGGCAGGCACGTCCTTGGCCAGGTAGGTCTCGGCCGCGCCGAGCTTGGAGTCCAGGCACATCGGGTTGGCCAGCTCGCTGCCCAGATGGTCCGGCACCACCACGATCGGCGCCAGGCCCCGGTTGTCCGCGGCGTACTTGTCCATGGTGGTGGCCAGTTGCCCCGGCCCGAGCCAGTCCGACGGCGAGCCGGGCTGCCCGGCCAGCAGCACCAGCACCGGCAGCTTCGGCCGCGGCGTGGCCTGGTAGGCCGGGGGCAGATACACCCGGCCGGTGCGGGTGCTGAACCCGGCCGAGGACGGGATGGTCACCTCGGACACCGTGCCCTGGGCAGGCAGGTCCGCCGGCGGCTGCCACACCTCACTGAGCGCCTTGCCCGGCGGCACCACCACGGTGGAGGCGGCCGGTTTGGCCGCCTCGGACAGGTCGGTGGTCGGGCGCTGCCCGCTGCCGAAGAGCGCGCCCACGGTCGGGAACTGGCCGAAGTACCGGTTGATGTCGGCCACCCCGCACACCGCGAGCACCACCACCGCCAGCGCGATCCCGGTCCGGGCAGGCCAGCGCTGCGGGAGGCAGCGGAACACGCCGAGCACCAGGCTGCCGACGATCATCGTGATCCACAGCGTCGTGTTGGTCGGCACCCGGTCCGCGAACGGCCGCCACACCTGGTTGACCAGCACCTCGATCAGCAGTCCGAGCACCAGCATGCCGAGCAGCACCAGCGGCAGGGTCCGCCGCCACCACACCCGGCGGCCATCGGCGAGCAACACGGCGAAGGCCGCTCCGCCGGCGAAGGTCAGCCCAGCGGGGACCGCCCCGTCGATCAGGGACCAATCGAGCAGGCTAGCCATGGGCACACCCTGGGTCCGCCCAGCCCGGTGGCACAACGCGACAACCTGTCCGTTCATCAATTAGGGCGGTTCGTGTCCCCGAAATTGGTGAAGTATGTGATCTGTGACCGATCGACTCGCCACCCTGTTGCCCCGCCCACGGAGCGCGCGAGGGCTCGCCGGTACCTTCCGCTTCACCGAACGCACCAGCGTTGTCGCTGGTCCGGGCGCTGAGAGCACAACCGATCTGGTGCGCCGCGCACTGGGCTTCCTGCGCCTGCCGCTACCCCAGCGCGGCACCCCCGACCCCGGTTCGGTGGTGATCACCCTGGACGCCGCCGCGCACGGCCCGGAGGGCTACCAGCTGCTGGTCCGGCCGGACCGGCTGGACATCGTGGCCGGGTCCACCGCGGGCGCGACCTACGCGGTGCAGACTCTGCGCCAGCTGCTGCCGGACGCGGCCTGGCGGGCCGCGGCGCCCAGGGGCACGGTCTGGGAGCTGGCCTGCTGCGAGGTCACCGACGCCCCGGCCACCGCCTGGCGCGGCCTGATGCTCGACGTGTCCCGGCATTTCCTGCCCAAGCGGGAGGTGCTGCGGATGATCGACCTGCTCGCCATGCACAAGCTCAACCGGCTGCACCTGCACCTGGCCGATGACCAGGGCTGGCGGATCGAGAGCGCCCGCTACCCCCAGCTCACCGAACTGGCCGCGCACCGGTCAAGGACCATGATCGGCCACGGCCACTCCCCCGAGGGCGAGGACGGCACCCCGCACGGCGGCTGCTACAGCCGGGACGACCTGGCCGAGATCGGCGCGTACGCGCAGGAGCGGGCGGTCACCGTGGTGCCCGAACTGGACGTGCCCGGCCACGCCTCGGCGCTGCTCACCGCGATGCCCGAACTGGGCTCGGTGCCCGGCGGCAGCTACCAGGTCCAGTCCACCTGGGGCATATTCCCCAATCTGTTGTCCCCGCTCCCGGCGGTGGAACAGGTGGTGGACGAGCTGCTCGGCGAACTCCTGGAGGTGCTGCCCGGCCCATACGTGCACCTGGGCGGGGACGAGTGCCCGCTCGGCCAGTGGGAGGCCAACCCGGAGATCCAGGCCTACCGCGAGTCCCGCGGCCTGCCGGACATGGCCGCGTTGCACGGGGACTTCCTGCGCAGGCTGGCCGACCGGCTGGCCGGCCGCGGCGTCCGCGCGGTGTTCTGGGACGAGGCCTTCGGCAGCGGCGGCCTGCGGCCGGACTCGATCGTGATGGCCTGGCGCGGCGACGAGGTGGCCCGCAAGGCCGCGGCCGCCGGGTTCCAGGTGGTGCGCACCCCGGTCTTCCCCACCTACTTCGACTACTACAGCGAGGCCGACCCGCGCGAGCCACTGGCCATCGGCGGTCCGGTGCGGCTGGCCGACGTGGCCGCGCTCGACCCGCGCCCGGCCGGGTTCAGCGAGGCGGAGAACGCCAACATCATCGGCGTGCAGGCCCAGCTGTGGAGTGAGTACCTGCCGCACGCGCGGCTGCTCGACTACCGCGCCTTCCCGCGGACCTGCGCCCTCGCCGAGGTGGCCTGGACCGGCGCCCCGTCCAGCTGGCCGGAGGAGCCGGAGCGGGTGCGCGCGCAGCTGTCCAGATTGGACGCCGCGGGTGTGGAGTACCGGCCCTTCGACGGCCCGAAACCCTGGCAGCAAGGCGGATCCGGCGCCCGCGCCTTCCAGCCCGGCTTCCCGATGGCCGAGGTCACCCAGGCCCTGGGCGATCTCGCCGCCCAAGACAACCCGGAAGGACTACTACCTTCGTCGTAACCTGGCCGTGACCAGGTCGCAAGATCCGGTACGTTGGCGGTGTGCGTCTGGCCCGCCCCGTTGTGGCGCTGCTACTCGGGGTCCTCTACCTCACTCTCCACCTCGGTGGCGAGTGCTTCGTGACGCACACCGCTTCCGTGCATTCCCATACACACAGCGGTTCCACGGCCGATCACAGCACACACGACTGCGATCACACCCAGCACGACGGCACCGATGAACTGTGCCTCGCGCTGCCCCGCGGCGCCGATCCGCTGACCCCCGCCACCGAACTGCCGGACCCCGCCGTCATCCCGCCGGTTTTCCTTGCCCCGCAAGCAGAACCCGCCCCGGCTCCACTCGCGTGGCACCAGACCGTCCACAGTAGACAGTCGCGCCAGCTCGTCAATTGCGTGTTCCGGACCTGAGCAGCAGCCGGTAACCCGCCTTCACCCGTACCTCTTCCCGAGGAAGAACCACAGACATGGATCTGCTGCTCCCGCATGCCCGCACGTCCCCGGCCAGGTTGCTCACCAGCGCGCCCCGCTGCCAGAGCCTGCCCGCCGCGGTCGGCAACACCCCGGTGTTGTGGATCGACGAGCCCTTCGCCAAGGCGGGCAACGGTTTCTGGGCCAAACTGGAAGGTGCCAACCCCGGCGGCATGAAGGACCGCCCGGCCCTGCACATGATCGACTGCGCCCGCCGCCGCGGTGAGCTGGCACCCGGCGCGATGATCGTCGAATCCACCAGCGGCACCCTCGGCCTCGGCCTCGCGCTGGCCGGAATCGCTTACGGGCACCCGGTAACCCTGGTCACCGACCCCGGCATGGAGCCGATCCTGCACCGGCTGCTGGCCGCCTACGGCGCGCGGATCGAACTGGTCAGCGAACCGCACCCGACCGGCGGCTGGCAGGAGGCCCGGCGGCAGCGCGTCGCCGAGGTGCTGGCCGAGCACCCGGGCGCGTACTGCCCGGACCAGTACCACAACCCGGACAACGTGGCCGCGTACTCGGCGCTGGCGATGGAACTGGTGGCCCAGCTCGGCCGGGTCGACGTGCTGGTTTGCTCGGTCGGCACCGGCGGGCACTCCGCCGGGGTGTCCAGGGTGCTGCGCGAGTTCTGCCCCGACCTGCGCCTGATCGGGGTGGACACCATTGGCTCGACCATCTTCGGCCAGCCCGCCCGCCGCAGGCTGATGCGCGGCCTGGGTTCCAGCATCTACCCGCGCAACGTGGCCTACGACAGCTTCGACGAGGTGCACTGGGTGGCACCGCGGGAATCGGTGTGGGCCAGCCGCGCGCTGGCCGCGACCAGCTTCGCCACCGGCGGCTGGAGTGTCGGCGCGGTCGCACTGGTCGCGGGCTGGCTGGCCCGCGACGCCGAACCGGACACCCGGATCGCGGCGATCTTCCCGGACGGCCCGCAGCGCTACTACACCACCGTGTTCAACGACGAGTACTGCCAGGCGCACGGCCTGCTCGACGGCCCGCCGCCCACCGACCCGGCCGAGATCTCGCACCCGCTGGCCGCCGAGGTGACCGGGTGGACGCGCTGCCGCACGGTCGTCGACCCCGCGGCGGGCACCCGGTGATCCAGGTCCTGTCCCAGTACCGGTCCTTCCCCCGGCCGGTGCGGCTGCTGCTGGTCAACCAGCTCACCATCAACCTGGGCTTCTACATGCTGATGCCCTACCTGGCCGCGCACCTCTCCGGCGGGCTGGGCCTGGCGGCCTGGCTGGTCGGGCTGGTGCTGGGCGTGCGGAACCTGTCCCAGCAGGGCATGTTCCTCTTCGGCGGCGCGCTGGCCGACCGGTTCGGCTACAAGCCGATGATCATCGCGGGCCTGGCGCTGCGCACCGTGGGCTTCGGGCTGCTCGGCTTCGTGGACAGCCTGCCCGCGCTGATCGCCGCCTCGGCCGCCACCGGACTGGCCGGGGCGCTGTTCAACCCGGCCTCCCGGGCCTATCTGACCGCCGAGTCCGGCGAGCGGCGGGTGGAGGCGTTCGCGCTGTTCAACGTCTTCTACCAGGTGGGCATCCTGATCGGGCCGCTGATCGGGCTGGCGCTGACCGGGGTGGCCTTCTCGCTGACCTGCCTGGTGGCCGCGGTGGTCTTCGCGGTGCTGACCGTCATGCAGGTCAGGGAACTGCCGGCGCGCTCGGCGCCAGGAGGCGGCGGCAGCCTGCTCGGCGGGGTCGGCACGGCGGTGCGCAACCGGCCGTTCCTGTTCTTCGCCATCGCCATGATCGGCTCCTACGTGCTGTCCTTCCAGATCTACCTGACCCTGCCGTTGCAGGTGCGGGCGATCGCGGGCGGCGAACTGGCTGGCACGATCGGGGTCGGCGCGCTGTTCGCGGTCTCCGGGCTGGTCGCGGTGCTCGGGCAGTTGCGGATCACCGCCTGGTGCCGCAGCCGCTACGGCCCGGCCCGGTGCATCACGCTCGGGCTGGCGCTGATGACCGGCGCGTTCCTGCCGCCACTGCTGACCGGCCTGCTGGACCCCCAGCAGCAGGGCGGACTGGGCCTGTGGCTGCCCGCGCTGCTGCTGACCTCGCTGCTGCTCACCCTGGGCACGGTGGTGACCTATCCGTTCGAGATGGACACCATCGCCGCGCTCTCCGGCGGCAGGCTGGTCGCCACGCACTACGGGCTCTACAGCACCCTGTCCGGCATCGGCATCACCGTCGGCAACCTGGTGGCAGGCCGCGCGCTCGACCTGGCCAGGTCGGCGGGCGTGCCCGCGATCCCCTGGCTGACGCTGCTGGCACTGGGCCTGCTCGGCACCCTGGCCGTGCACCGGCTGGACCGCTCGGGACGGCTGAGCCCGGTCCCGGTCTGAGTACTGCGGGTGGCTCCCGATTCCGCGTCGACCGGGAGCCGCCCGCACCTCCCGCATGCCCCTTCAACACGGGAAGTTCAGCGACACGCGGCGAAAGATCCCCGCCGCGACCGCGCTGCCCCTGCTCGGCCGCGGCGGGACCTCGACCGGACCGCGCCACTGCCCGGAATATCTGTTCAGTCCCCTCCCGGGTTACACAGGCATCGCAGGTCCACTCGGACGAGTGAGTACGACCAACTGGGGGATGTCACCCGCCAAACCGTCATGCGCTCACCCCCGAGGTCTCTCACCATGGGACGAGGCCGAGCGGGAGGCGTCTATGGACCACACACCGATCACCGTCGACTACATGCCCGAGGGCGAGGACTGGACCGTCACGGTCCGGTACGGCCGGCTTGAGGAGGCGGCCACCGCGCCGGGCCTGATCGCGGCCAGGGACCAGGCCGATCAAATTCTGGAGCGGATCGCGCCCGGCATCCCCAGCCGCGCGGTGCACCTGCTCGACGGCGACGCCTTCGCCTTCACCACCGCCTACCTGCACGCCCGGCACGGCCTGGCCCCGCTGGGCGGGGCGCCGCTGACCCAGGCGCCGACCCAGCCCGATGGCGAAGAAGTGGAAGAAGAGGAAGAACAAGGGACCCAAGCTGCCACGAACACCGGCTGACCTTCCACTTCGGACGACCGGTTGACACCCCGGCCCGCTCAGCGGCCCTAGGATGACAGGACACGGGCGGTCACGCCGCCGACACAGACGTCGGCGGCGGTGAGAGGGGGCAGGTTTGGCGACTGCGCCAGGCACTGACGAGTTGCACAGCAGCCGAGCCAAGGAGGCGGGCGGGGCGCCCCGCGGCAGACCCCGCGACGCCAGCAGGGACGACGCCCTGCGCAAGGCCACCCTGGAGGTGATGGCCGAGGTCGGCTACCGCGCGCTGACCATGGACGCCGTCGCCGCCCGCGCCAAGGCGGGCAAGGCCACCATCTACCGCCGCTGGGAGTCCAAACTCGAACTGGTCATCGACACCTGCAACGAACTGGTCAGCCGCAGCGTCCCGGAACCCGACACCGGTTCGGTCGCCGGCGACCTGCGCGAGTTCCTGCTGGGCTACGCCGACTTCCTGACCGGCCCCTCGGGCAAAGCGGCCCAGGCCCTGGTCGGCGAACTCCCGCACGAACCCGAACTGGCCACCGCCTTCCGGGACAGCTTCCTCACCGGCCAGCGCGGCATGCTCCGCCGGATCCTGGAACGGGGCGCCGAACGCGGCGAGATCAACCGCCAAGCCCCCCTGGGCATGGTCAACGAGCTGGCCGGCGCCACCCTGACCTACCGGCTGATGCTCACCGGCGAACCCATCGACGCGGCCTTCGTCGACAAACTGCTGGAACAGGCCCTGCTACCGCTGCTCAACTGAGCAGGCGGCAGCGGGACCCGTCCCGGTGTCAGCGAAAGATCTTGCGCAGCAACGCGAGCACCACGAGCGCCCCGAAGGCGATCAACGAGTACTTCACCCGCGGATCGTCCAGTTTGGACTTCACCGCGGCCTTGGACTCCGCCACGAACTTCTTCGGGTTCGCCCGCACCGCCAACTCGTCCAACGTCGAGGCCAGCGAGTCCCGCGCCTGCTCGATGTCACGCTGAATGCTCTCCGGATCCCGAGCCACAGGTCCCCTCCTCGCAGGACGATGTCTGACGCGGGATCACGGTAGCCCCAACCCGCCACGCCGCGTCACCCAGTCCGCCTCCACCCGCCAGGTGTCGCCGGTTAGGCTGTACGCCGACGGGGCCGTAGCCCAATTGGCAGAGGCACACGGTTTAGGTCCGTGCCAGTGTGGGTTCGACTCCCACCGGCCCCACGTCGACTGGGTCGACCCTGCTCGCGCTGCGCGCTTCGCCGGGTCGACGTGTCAGTCACCCCGGGGGCGAAGCCCCCGGACCCCACCCGGCGGGCGCCGCCCCCGGACCCCCGCCTGCCCTGCACGTGCGGCTCCGCCGCCTTGCCCGCCGTTCCCCTCCGCGCGTGTTGGCCGTTGTGGACGCCGTGTTGGCTGTTCTGGTACGCCGTGTTGGCTGTTCTGGTACGTCTTGTTGGCCGTTGTGGGGCGCTAGGTGGTGGCGTGGGCTCGGCGGGCTTTTTCCACCAGGGTTTCGGCGGCTCGGCCTGCTCGTTTGAACTCCTCGATGGTGGCTGAGGTGTGGCTGTAGCCAGCCTTGGTCTTCATTTTGAGGAGAGCGGCCAGGTGTCTGGCCGCTTCTCGGTCGGCCTTGCCCAGCAGGGCGGTCGCCTCGGTGTGGTTTTCGCCGTGGGCGTGGTGGCCCAGGGCGGCGCAGCAGATGACGTCCGAGGCGGCTATGCCCGCGTGCACACACAGGGTCACGTAACTGTCGGCGCAGTCAGTGTCCTGGTCGGCCAGGTCGCGGATCTGGTCCGCCTGTTCCTTGAACTGTTCCGCCTTGCGCAGGCGGCCGCGGCGGATCGCCGCGTCGCACGGTTGCGTCCGCACGCCCACCCCTCCCCTTCCGCAACTGCCTGCTCAACCAGGCACGGGTCCCGGCTACGGTGAGCCCCTCGCTCAGCGCTGCGCGCAGGACGGCCTGGTCGCGGCCGTGGGCGGTGACCTCGGCGGCGGTGAACTCCAGCGGACGGGTGTCGTTGCCGATCCAGCGGGTCACCTCGGCCACCAGGTCGCCGACCTGGGCCTCCCACTGATCACTATCGGCATCCTCGGGACGGATCAGCAGCAGGTCGAGGTCACTCGCCAGGGTCATCGTGCCGCGGGCGGCCGAGCCGAACACGGCGGCGTAGACCGGTGGCACGGGCCAGGCGGCCAGCCGGTCCGCAAGGCGCCGCAGGAAGGTCTCCTGTAGCTGGGCCAGGCCGATGATGTGCTGCGCGGCGAGATGCTCGCGGTTGAGCCGGTACGCGTAGGCGTTGCCGATCCGCTCGGCGTGCACGACGCCCTGCCGGGTCAGCCGCCGCAGCACCTTGCGAATCCCCTCCTCCGACCGCCCGGCGAGCAGCCGGCGCAGTTGCCCCGTGGTGAACACGGCATCGTGCCTGGCCAACGCGGCGAGAACATCCCCGTCAAGCGTGGGCGTCACCGTCGCCAACGGCCGATTCAGCTCCACACCCACCTCCCACAATCCCCCACAATAGTACGGCTACCCCCACAAAAATACATCTACCCGCACTATAAGCCGCCGCTTCCACTCACTCCTGAACCACGCCGACCACGATGGCCACCGCCGCCGCGACCGCCTTGCCCCGCGTCACCCGTCCGGCCGCCGCCGCCCGCGCCACCCCGTCCAGCGCGCTGTACAGCCCGACAAGCACCCCCGGCGCGACCGGCGCGAATGGCTTCAACGCCGCCCGCAGCTCAGCCAGGTAGCAGCGCTCCGACCGTTCCCGGAAGTCGCGGGTCTCCGGATGCCCCAACAGCGCCGCCTGCACCTCACCGCAATCCGGTCCCGCCGCGATCATCCCGTCGACGTAGGCCGTGCACACCGCGGTCACCACCTCCGTCAGCGACCCCGCCCGCGACCGTGCCGCGCGCATCGCCTGGGCCAGGTGGTCGTCGTAGTCCTGGTACATCGCCAGCAGCAGGCCCTCGCGGGTGCCGAAGTGGTCGTAGGCAACGGGTCTGGACACCCCGGCACGCTCGGCCAGGGTGACCAGGGTCAGGGCGTTGGCGCCGTTGGTGTGCAGGATCTCGGTGGCCGTGCGCAGGAGGTGGTCGCGGCGGTCCTGTCTTGACATGCGGTGCTCGGCCATGAACTCATGCTACAGAATGTAGGTTACATTGTGTAGGTAGCTGGGAGGGCGCATGGTCGCGGTGCTGGGAACTGGGGCTCGGGCGGCGGGGCTGGCCGGGGTGCTGGGTGCGGTGGAGGGGGCTGGGCTGGTGGTGGTGTGCGCGGCAGAACACGGCGAGCTGGAAGTGTTGCTGGCGCGGGAGTTGGGTGGGGTTGATCTGGTGAACCTCACCTCGGGGACCAGCGCGGAGGCGCGACAGGCCGCGGAGCTGGTGCGGGCGCGGGGCGGGCGGTACCTGGACGGGGCGTTGATGGCGCATCCCGAACACGTGGGCAAGCCGGAAACGGTGCTGGTCTACAGCGGGGACGCCGAGGTGTTCCAGCGGCATCGCGCGGTGCTGGCGCGACTGGGCGAGGCGAACTACCTGGGCGCGGACCCGGGCACGGCGGCGCTCTACGACGTCGCGTTGCTCAACTTCGCCTGGGCGACGTTGATCGGCTACCTGCAGACCGCGGCGCTGCTCGGCGCCGACGGGGTGCCAGCGGCGGCGGTGACGCCGATGCTCACCCGCTGGTTGCGGAGCACGGTGGTCGAGGTGATCGAGGACTACGCGACCCAGCTCGACGCTGGGACCTACCCCGGCGAGCAGGAGTGGCTGGAGCTGGACGCGCCGCTGATGGGGAACCTGGTGCGGGCCAGCGTGGAGCGCGGACTCGACCCGGGGCTGCCCCGGCTGGTCGAGTCGCTGACCGCGCGCGGGATCGCGGCGGGGTTCGGGCGGGACAGCTTCGCCAGCCTGGTCGAGGTCATCCGGGGGTCAGCGGCAGCGCCGGTTCAGCACCGCCATCTAGCGTGAGGTGGGTGACCGACCTTTCGCTTGATCGCATCCTCGCCGCGGCGAAGGTGATCGATCCCGTGTTCCTGAACAGCCCGCAGTACGTGGACGAGCAGCTCTGCGCCGCGCTCGGCCGCCGGGTGCTGACCAAGGTGGAGCTGCTGAACCCGTTGCGCTCGTTCAAGGGCCGCGGCGCGGAGTACTTCGTCAGCGAGGTGGCCGAGGGCATCGGGACGATCGTGTGTTCCTCCACCGGCGGGAACTTCGGCCAGGCCGTGGCGTACGCGGCGCGGCGACGTGGTCTGCGGGCCGAGGTGTTCGTGCCAAGGGGCACCTCGCCGGTGAAACTCGCCCGGATGCGGGCCTTCGGCGCGGTGCCGCACGAGGTCGACGGCTCTCCGCTGGCGCTGGCCGAGGCGTACGCGGCGCAGGCCCCTGACCGGGTGTACGTGCTGGACGGCCGGGATCCCGCGGTGGCCGAGGGCGCCGGGACGATCGGGATGGAACTGTTGCGGGGCAACACCTTCGACACGCTGGTGGTGCCGATGGGCGATGGCGCGCTGATCTCCGGGGTGGCCGCCTGGGTCAAGGCGCACGCGCCGGAGGTGCGGGTGATCGGGGTCGCCGCGGCCGCCGCGCCCGCGCTGGCGCGGAGCTGGGCGGCCGACGAGGTGCTGACCGTGGAACTCGCCAGCGCCTTCGCCGCCGGGATCGCGATCAGCCGCCCGACCGAGCAGGCGGTGGCCAGGACCAGAGCGCTGGTCGACGATGTGGTGCTGGTCAGCGAGGAGGAACTGCGGCAGGCCATGCGACTGGCCGCGCGCACTCTCGGCGTGCTGCCCGAACCCGCTGGCGCGGTCGGACTGGCCGCCATCGCCAAGGGCATTCCGGGCGAAACGGTCGCCACCGTGCTCACCGGCGGCAACGCGGACCTGGCCGACTACGCCGGACTCAGCACCGGCAACTGAGCCACAACCCGCCATTGGTCTGCTCCGGCTGCGACTAACCACCCGGGCCGTCAGTCTGTTTTTCCGCCATAACCCCAGGATTGGGGGGCATTGGTATATGCGTGGCCGTTGATGTGTCCGGCCCGGCGCGATTAGCTGAGGGCAGCTCTTTTCCCTGCATCGGTAGGAGATGAACCGTGCTCCAGAACAAGATCAGGCGATTGGTCGTCGGGGTGGTCACCGCCGTGGCGTCGCTGCTCGTGGTCATCTCGCCCGCGGCCGCCGAGACCAGCGCGGTCCGAGTGATCAAGTACGACACCAGCCAGGCGCAGGAGTTCAAGGCGGCCTGGGACGAGGGCGCCAAGGTCTGGAACGCCTCGGTGAAGAACGTGCGCCTGGAACCGGGCACCCCGGCCCAGATCCGGATCCTGGCCGACAACGGCTGGCCACGCGCGCAGGTCAGCGGGCTCGGCCGCGGCACCGTGTGGATGGGCCGCACCGCCGTCAACGACGGGCACCACGTCCCCCGGATCACCGCGCACGAGCTGGGCCACATCCTCGGCCTGCCGGACCGGCGCACCGGGCTGTGCGTTGACCTGATGTCCGGCGCCAGCGCGGGCACCGGCTGCAAGAACCCGCTGCCGAACGCCGCGGAGAAGGCCCAGGTGGAGCGCAACTTCGCCGGCGGCTTCGTCGCGCCGACCAGCACCGACGGCAGCGACTGGGCCCTGGCGGGCTGATCAGCGCGGGAACGGCCCGTCCGCGATCCTGACGCGGGCGGGCCGTTCGGCTGTTTCCGGCTCAGCAGACCCTGGCCAGCGCCTCGGCGTAGTCCGGGCTCGGCGACAGCGCCGCGGCCAGCCGGAAGTGCCGCACCGACTCCGGCCGCCTGCCCGCCCGCTCCAGCGTGCGGCCCAGCAGGAACCGGGTGTAGTGGTCGGTCGGGTCCGACTCGATCAGCTCGGTGAGCAACTGCTCGGCCCGGCCCAGCTGCGCGGAGTGGTAGTAGGCGCGGGCGGCCAGCAGCCGCACCGAGAAGGTGGCCTCCGCGGTCAGCAGCGGCGTCAGCACCTGCAGCGCACCCAACGGGTCGCCTTGGGCCAGCAGCGATTCCGCCCAACGGTAGTTCTCCGGCATTCGACCCTCCACAGTGGACTCGATGGTGCGTGTGCACCGGCTCAACACCGTGTGGGGTCAGGGCATTCCCGCCCAGGAGAGTTGGGGGGAGCCCTGCCTGCTCCAATGCCCTGGGGAAGCTCTGGAACCAGGCAGGGCTCGCAGCGCGGGCCGGGTGGGACGGGGTGCGGACACCCCGAACAGCCTGCGCCTACGGTCGAAGGTGGCAAGCAGCGCAGCGGGCCCGCCTTCGACATACTCAACAGTAGGCAGTCGCGCTGACGTTTCGCTGACGCGCGCCGTTCAGCCGGCGTGCACGTGCCGCTCGAACACGGTCTCCTCGGCCGCACGCAGTCCGACCGCGACCGCGCCCGCCAGCACCGCGTCATCGCCCAGCTCCCCGCCAACCACGGTCGGCAGCAGCGGGCTGAGGTAGCGCAGCGCCCGTTCCATCGGCTCGATCAGCAGCTCGAAGTTGCGTCCGATGCCACCGCCGAGCACCACCAGCTCCGGGTCGATCACCGCGGTCACCGAGGCGATCCCGTAGGCCAGCCGGGCCGCGATCAGCTCCACCACCCGCAACGCGGTGGCCTGTCCCGCCGCGGCGGCCGCGAAGACGTCCTTGGCGCTGCGCGCCTGGGTCAGGCCCAGCTCGTGCGCCAGTTCCACCACCGGCTCGGCCGCGGTGGCCTGTTCCAGCAGCCCGCGCGGCGGCGGCGCCAGCTCGCCGGAGAGCACCGCCTGCTCGTCGAAGCGCCCGTAGGGCAGGTAGCCGATCTCCCCGGCCGCGCCGTGCGCGCCGCGGAAGAGGTGCCCGTCCATGACAATGCCCATGCCGACCCCGGTGCCCACGGTGACCAGCACGAACACCCTGGCCTCCCGTGCGGCGCCGCGTTCCCGCTCGCCGAGCGCGGCCAGGTTCGCGTCGTTCTCCACGATCAGCCCCGGCCCGAGCACCGATTCCAGCTCGTCCAGCAGGCCCTTGCGGCCCCAGCCGGGCAGGTTCGGCGCGAGCTGCAGCGCCCGGCTGTTCCGGTCGGCGACCCCAGGACTGCCGACCACCTTGGCCACCACCTGGTCGAACCGGATCCCGGCCACGTCCACGATGCGATCGGCCAGCTCCCGGACCTGCCGGACCAGCGCGCTGGCCGAGCGGCAGCGGTTGCGCTCGTCGCAGCGGGACACCTCGGCCCCACCCAGGTCCACCAGGGACAACCGGATCCGCTCCCGGCCGATGTCCACCGCGAGCACGTAACCCGCGGCCGGGTTGGCCTCGTAGACCACCGCCGACCGACCGGGTCCGGCCGAGGTCCGGCCCGCCGGGCGGACCAGTCCGGCCTGCTCCAGCCCGAGCAGCGCCTGCCCGACGGTCGGTTTGGACAGACCGGTGCCCTTGGCCACCTGTGGCCTGGTCGCGGGCCCGGACCGGCGTAGCAGTTCGAGCACCGCACGCTGGTTGAGCACCCGCATGCTGGCCGGGGTCCCGACCGGATGGCTCGACTGACCAGTCACGCGTTACCCGCTTTCGTCAACACCCTGTGTGCCAAAGTCTAGGACCGCGCGTGTGCGGTGGGATTACGGCCTGACCTGGCGCGGTAAGAATTCGGTGCCAGAACGTTGTCGCACTCGATCCGGGTATGCAGCACGATTACCCCCGTGTCGGGTTCGAGGGGGCGCGTGATCCTGGTGGCGGCTTTCGCTGTCGTCTCGGTTGTGCTCGCGATCATGAGCGTGTTCAGCCGGCACGACGCGGCCTCGGACGGCACCCTGATCAACAAGACCGACTTCGCCGTGCCCAGCGGCCAGGTCGAGGTGGTCGAGGCGCGGCCAGGCAGCCCGCTCCAGGTCGGCGACGTGATCATCTCCATCGCGGGCCGGGACGTGATCGAGCACAGTCGCCTGCCCGGCGGCCCGGAGTTCAAGGTCAACGACACCCTTGAGTACCGGGTGCTGCGCAAAGGCAAAGAGGTCGCGGAGACGCACAACGTCACCCTCGGGCGCTACCCGGTCGGCGACCAGCTGCTGCACAGCTGGCCCAGCCTGCTCGTGCTGTTCATGCTCTTCGGCAGCGCCATCTACCTGTTCGTCCGCCGCCCCAGGGACGCGGCCGCGCGCGCCGCGGTGGTCGCCTCCTCGATCGCGATGATCACCCTCGCCGGTTCCGGCTATTTCGGACTGGAAGCCCTCGACCTGGTGGCAGGCGATCAGTTCTGGCGCTGGTACGTCGGACAGCTTTTCTGGGTGCTGCTGTGGGGCGGCATGCTGCATTTCGCCTTCGCCTACCCGGAGGTCACCACCAAGACCAGGTACGGCCTGCTGATCGCGCTCAGCTACGGCGGCGGCCTGCTGCTCTACGGGCTGACCATGCTCATCGGCCTGCCCCGCGCCGACGGCCCGGTGGAAGCGCTGCACGTGTGGGCCTCGCCGATCCGCACCGTGCTCTACGTCTACCCACTGCTGGTGCTCGGCGTGCTCGTCTACAAGTACCGGACCTGCAAGGACAACCTCACCCGGATGCGGCTGCGCTGGCTGGCCGCCTCACTGGGCATCGCCGCGGTGCTCTACGCGGTCCTGTGGGGCCTGCCGACCCAGCTGCTCGGCACCGATCTGGTCGCCTACCAGTACCACACGCTGGTCTTCCTGCCGGTGCCGGTGACCGTGGCGCTGGCGGTGCTGCACTACCGGGCGCTGGACATCGAGATCGTGCTCAGCCGCTCGCTGACCTACGTGATCCTGTCCGTGCTCATCGCCATCGGCTACCTGATCCTGGTCGGGCTGCTGCGGCTGCTGGTGCTGCCCGACCTGGGTTCGCCCGCCGGCCAGGCGGTGGCCGCCGCGGCCGCCGCGGTGATCGTGCTGCCACTGCGCGACCGGCTGGCCACACTGGTCAACAAACGCCTCTTCGGGCACCGCGACGATCCCTACCGGGTGGTCTCGGGGCTCTCCGCCCGGCTGGAACAGACCCAGACGCCGGAAGCCATGCTGCCGACGCTGGTGGAGACCATCGGGCACGCGCTGAAACTGCCGTACACCGCGATCGAGCTGGAACGGGACAAGGGCCTGGAGGTGGTCGCCGACTACGGCGAGCCGGTCGGCGAACCGGTCCGGCTGCCCCTGGTCTACCAGGGCGAACGCATTGGCGACCTGGTCGTCTGCGCGCGCGGGATCGGCGAGGGCTTCAACGACTCCGACCTGCGGGTGCTCACCGATGTGGCCCGGCACGCCGGCGCGGTGGCCTACACCGCCCGGCTGACCACCGACCTGGCCCGCAGCCGCAGCCGCCTGGTCCGCACCCGCGAGGAGGAACGGCGGCGGCTGCTGCACGACCTGCACGACGGGGTCGGGCCCACCCTGGCCGCCGCGGCGCTGGGACTCCAGGTGGTCCGGCAGGTGATGGGGGCCAACCAGGTCGCGGCCGAGGAGATGCTGACCCGGCTGGAGGACGAACTCCAGGGCGCGATCGGCGAGATCCGCCGGGTCGCGCACGGCCTGCGGCCCCCGGTGCTGGACCAGCTCGGCCTGGCCACCGCCCTGCGCGAGCACGCCAGCACGCTGGCCGGCCGGATGGGCGGCAATGGCGAGGCCCCGCTGACCATCGCGGTGGACGTCTCCGACGAGCTGCCGCAGTTGCCCGCCGCGGTCGAGGTCGCCGCCTACCGGATCGTGTGCGAGGCGCTGACCAACGTGGCCAGGCATTCCGGCGCGCACAGCTGCACCGTGCGGGTCTGGCTGGACCGGGACCTGCACGTGGAAGTGCTCGACGACGGCGCGGGGCTGGGCGAGACCAGGCGCAACGGGGTCGGGCTGCGGTCGATGCGGGAACGGGCAGGTGAGCTGGGCGGGGATTTCCTGGTGGAATCCCGTGACCTGGAATCCCGGAACCAGGACGGTGCCCAGGCCGAGGCTGGGGCACGATCAGCGGTGAGAGGCACCCGCGTCGCGGCGCGGCTGCCCGTGCCGAGGGAGGAAGCCTGAGTTGGACCAGCTCCGCATCCTGGTGGTGGACGATCACCCGCTGTTCCGCTTCGGTCTGTGCCAGACGCTGCAGCAGGTGCCTGACGTAGAGGTGGCTGGCGAAGCCGCCACCGGCACGGCCGCGGTGGCCATGGCCGACTCACTACAGCCCGACGTCGTGGTGATGGACCTGAACATGCCGGACTTCAACGGCGTGGAGGCGACCCGGCGGATCGTGCGCACCAGTCCGCACGTCGGTGTCCTGGTGCTGACCATGTTCGACGACAACGAATCGGTTTTCGCCGCCATGCGGGCCGGGGCCAGGGGCTACCTGCTCAAGGGGGCCACCCCGGAGGAGATCGTCCGGGCCATCCGGGCGGTGGGACAGGGACAGGCCATCTTCGGCCCGGCCATCGCCTCCCGGCTGCTGGGTTTCTTCGGCAACAACGCGCGGGCCGCCCAGGTGGAGGCCTTCCCCGAGCTGACCGCCCGGGAGCACGAGGTGCTGGTGCTCATCGCCCAGGGCGAGGGCAACGCCGCGATCGCCCGCAAGCTCGTGATCAGCGGAAAGACCGTGCGCAACCACGTGTCCAACATCTTCTCCAAGCTGCACGTGGCCGACCGCGCGGAGGCGATCATGCGGGCCAGGGAAGCCGGTTTGGGCGAAAACTAGCGACCATAAGTACCTTGCTTGTTGGAGATTAACGGGGCTTGTATAACGATTCGTGAAATCGAAGCACAACGGGACAGCTAGTCCCATGTCCCTGGGACACCGGGTGGGCCACGCTCTCAAGGTCAGCGCAGCACACTTGGCTTGAGGGGGCCAAACATCATGACGAACACGGAACGTGTTCCGGTAGTTCTGCACGCCACGGATGCGATCTCACGTGCGGGCGTCGCGGCCGCACTTCGCTCCCGGCCGGAGGTCCTGCTGGTCGACTCGCTGGAGGCCCGCCCGGACGCGGTGGTCCTCGTGGTGACCGACCGGACGGACACCCGGACTCAGCAACTGCTCAGGGGACTGCAGGTACGAGGCAACACCAAGGTCGTTCTCATCGCCGGGGAGATGGATGACACGGACCTGCTGACCGCGGTGGAAACCGGGGTCAGCGCCGTGGTCCGCCGCTCCGAGGCCACTCCGGAGACCCTGGTCCGCCTGGTGCGGGCCGCGGCCGCCGGTGAGGGCGCACTGCCGCCGGACCTGCTGGGCCGGCTGCTGAACCGGGTCTCCCGGTTGCAGCGCAACGTCCTGCGGCCGAACGGGATGAGCCTGGCAGGCATGTCGGAACGGGAGACCGACGTGCTCAGGCTGGTCGCCGATGGTCTGGACACCCGCGAGATCGCCGAACAGCTCTGCTACTCGCAGCGCACGGTGAAGAGCATCTTGCACGACATCACCAACCGCTTCCAGCTGCGCAACCGCTCACACGCGGTGGCGTTCGCGCTCCGGGAGGGGCTGATCTGAGCCGCCCGTTCGGGTCGTGCGTGAAGACGGGGAGCGTCATGGAGTACTCGTCACGGCCCGAACGGTCGGATGAGCCGGCGGGCGGGGTGATCCGCGAGGTGGACACCGCGTTGTGCCGGTTGCTGGGCAGCAGACTGCCGCAGGGAGTCGAGGTACGGCTGGAACCGCCGACCCCGACCTGGATCAACGAGGCGAACCCGCTGCCCGCGGTGCACGTGTTCCTGTACGAGTTGCGGGCGGGCCGGGCGCACCGGCCCGCCCGCGATCTCGAACTGTCCTATCTGGTCGCCGCGCGGGCGGGCAGTGTGGCCGGGGAACACGAGCTGCTGGGTGAGGCGCTGGACGCGCTCACCGGACAGGAATCCGGGCAGCCGGTGGCGGTGCGGCTGGCCGAGCACGGGGTGGGCGGACTCTGGTCGGCCCTGGGGATGCCGGCGAGAGCCGCGTTCGTGATCTCGGTGACGGCCACGCTGCCCGCCACGCCCGACGCGGACGGAGCCGCACCGGGCGGGACCGCGGTCCCGCTCCAGTCCGACTCCCGCGGCTGGCGATTGCCTTCCTGACTACCAGGCCAGTTCCCGGCACTTGGCCACGTGTCCGGCCGGTTCGACCTGCAGGGTCGCGTGCTCGATGTGGTAGCGCTCGGCGAGCAGTTTCTGCGCCGCGGCCAGCACGTCGGTGAAGTCGACATCCGGTTGCGCGGTCAGGTGCGCCGAGGCCACCTCCATGCCCGAGGTCAGCGTCCAGACGTGCAGGTCGTGCACCTCGATGACGTTGGGCAGCTGCTGGAGTTCACCGGCCATCTCAGAGACGTCCAGGCGCTCCGGGGCGTGCTGGAAGAGGATGCGCAGCGCCTTGCGGCCCAGCACGTAGGCCCGCGGCAGCACGAACAGTCCGATGGCCACCCCGATGATCGGGTCGGCGTACTTCCAGCCGAAGAGCATGGTGACCAGACCGGAGATCAGCACGCCCACCGAGCCGATCGCGTCCGCGACCACCTCCAGGTAGGCGCCCCGGACGTTGATGCTCTCCTCCGCGCCACCACGCAGCAGAAGCAGTGCGATCAGGTTGTTGACCAGACCGATGATCGCCACGATCGTCACCGGCAGCCCCGGCACTTCCGGCGGGGCGTCAAAGCGGTTCACCGCCTCGAGCAGGACGCCGATGGCCACCCCGAAGAGCAGCAGCGTGTTCGCCAGCGCGGCCAGCACCTCGGCCCGGTAGAGCCCGAAGGTCCGTCCGGCGCGCTTGGCCGCCCGCTGCGCCACGATGATCGCGGCCAGCGCCATGCTCACGCCGAGGACGTCGGTGAAGACGTGCGCGGAGTCCGACAGCAGGGCCAGCGAGGAGGTATAGAGCCCCACGGTCACCTGCATGACCAGCGTGACCAGTCCCAGTCCGACCGCCCACCACAACCGGCTCACATACTTCGCCGAAGCGCTGGCGGCCTGCGCCGCCGGCAACCCATGACCGTGCCCGTGTCCCTGCCCCATCTCACGCTCCCTTCCGACACTCAACATATAGTGACATGCGCATATGAACAACGGTGACTCCGGTCACCCCAGCCCCTCCCGATTACCCCTTGGGCAGCAGGTCCACCCGCGCCGCAGCCCGCAAAAGCGCAGGTGAGAGCCGGGAAGCCAGCAACCCGAGCCGCGCCTCGCCGGTCACCGGCAGGACCGCCACATCACGCTCCACCGCATCCAGCACAGCCACCGCTACCCGCTCCGGCGCGAACCCCCGCCGCAGGTAGCGCCGGGTGGTCAGCTCCCGCAGCCGTTGCTGCCTCGCCGCGTCAGCGCCCGCGAACCGGGCCGACCGGGTGATGTTGGTGTGCACAAACCCGGGACAGATCGCCGAGACCCCGATCCCCCGCCCCGCCAGCTCCGCCCGCAGGCACTGCGCCAGCATCAGCACCGCGGCCTTGGTCGTGGCGTAGGCGGGCAGGTTCCGGGTCGGCGTGTACGAGGCCATCGAAGCGGTGACCACCAGCTGCCCGCCCTCCCCCCGCTCCACCAGCTGCGGCGCGAAGGCCCGCAACGTGTGAATGACCCCCCACAGATTCACATCGACCACCCGCGCCCAGTCGGCCACCGAGGTGTCCAGGAATGCCCCGCTGACCGCGACCCCCGCATTGGCCACCACCACATCCGGCACCCCCACCTCGGCCCGGACCCGCTGCGCCAGCGCGACCACCGCATCCCCGTCAGCCACATCAACCGCGTACCCGGTCCCACCCACCTCAGCCGCCACCGCCACGGCGCCGGCCCCATCCACATCAACCACCACAACCTCGGCCCCCGCCGCGGCAAAAGCCCGCACACAGGCCCGCCCAATCCCACTGGCCCCACCCGTGACCAGCACAACCTTCCCGCCAAACCGCTGCACACTCGCCGCGGCCCGCAACCCCCGGCTGGCCGGCGCCCCCTCCACGTGATCAACGAACTCCCCCACCATCCGGGCCAGCACCACCGGATGAGTACGCGGCATCCAGTGCCCAGCCGGCACCTCCCGCCGCCACAACCGCGCCACCCACCGGGCCGTCCCGGCCACATGCGCCGACCTCACATACGCATCCCGCGTCGGCACCACCAACTGCACCGGCAACGAAGCCCACCGCTCCCGGGGCCGCCGCACGAACCCCGGCAGATTCGCCCGGTAAAGCTCCAGCCCCCGCCGCACATCCCGCCCCCGCGCGCCACACCGCCAAGCCACCAGCGGCGACACCAGCTCCCCCAACCGAGACCGGAACACCCCCAGGTACGCCGACCGCACAACCAGCGTCGCCAGCCCCCGCAACCCCCGCCACGAAGGCCGCCGCAACGCCCCCCGAACCCACCACCCCACGTGATCAAGGCAAGGCCCCGACACCGACGTGAACGAGGCGAACACCCCGGAATATGTGGGATCGGTCACAGCCTCCCAAGCCTGCGCCGACCCCCAGTCATGCCCCACCACATGCACGGCCCGCCCCGGCGACACCGCCCGGGCCACCGCCACCAGATCAGCGGCCAACCGCTCCACCCGGTACCCATCCCGCCCCCGCGGCGCCCCCGACCGCCCACAACCCCGCACGTCATACCGCACAACCCGGTACCGCCGAGCCAGCTCCGCCACCACCGGCCCCCAGAGCGCCGAGGTATCCGGAAACCCATGCACCAACACCACAACAGGCGCCCCCAGCACCCCCTCAACCCACACCCCAAGCCGCAGGTCACCGGAATCTACTGAGCAGTAGCCAACCTCGGTCATACTCCAAGACGGTAGGCCGTGCAGACCCCCTCCGGCTATGCGCTAAGCTTCTGCACGTCGCCACGGCGAGGGGTTCTCCCCAGACCACGGCGACCGGGTTAGCCCCCGTAGCTCAGGGGATAGAGCACTGCCCTCCGGAGGCAGGGGCGCAGGTTCGAATCCTGCCGGGGGCACCACAGCAGGACGTAGGCGGCATCCATGATGTCGCCTTTTTCATTTCTCCCCTCCTTCACTTCGCCACTGGGCACGCAGTCCGCTTGCGTGCTGACAGGTCGCGCTGATCAGTCGCGCCCTCGACAAGTGGGACTGAATAATTCAGCTTTGCTCGCCGCGCAATTCCGGCCGCGAAGTCCAGCCGAAAATTGACCAAACAATCATCACTCGTTCGAGCTACATGATCGACACGTTGCGCCACCATCCATCACTCTATCGAGCTAATTCGATCGAGTTAGTTGCCTAGTTGGCCCCTTGCTTCCTGACGGTTGGGTGAGCTGGTCCCCGTTAGGCTCGAATGCCACTCGCCGTGTCTTATCTGCCACTGGGCTCATGATCTTTGCGGCACTGGCACCGACCGAGATCAAGCACCATAATCGCAAGTACAGCGAGGCGACATCGCCTCGCTGTTCGCAATAGAAAGCGCGGCCCCCTGCGGTAACAGGGGACCGCGTCGTATCTAACACACAGATAGGTCCTAATCTGCATGAGCACTATAAGTGCGTCCTACCCGGAAAAGCCAGGTCAGGGCGGACGTTCCGGGGATTCTCACCCGGTTGAGAAAGGCCGCAGGCGTGGCAGGCGGCGTACCGGTCCGCAGGGCCACCGGCAGGTGACCTCCTGGCGGTGCGTGTTCGGCGAGGTCCTGCGGGGCGGCTGGTCCAGCACGCTGCGCGCGACCCTGCTGATCATCGCGATCGCCTGCGGCCTGGCCCTGGTCGGCTACGCGGCGGGTGGGGTGACCGGGCTGGCCGGCGCCGGCACCCTGGTCGGGATCTCCGCGCTGGCCGGCCGGCGCACCTGGGGCAGTCACCCCGGAGCGGCGTTGCCGGGGATGTCGAACAGTGAGGCACGCTGATGAGCTGACCGGCTAGCTGTACCGGTCCCGCGGCGCAGCGACACCGTGTCCGCGGGACCGCAGGCCCACCCCCGCGTTGCGCAGCAGGGTGCGCACGGCGCTGTAGGAGGAGCCGAACTGCGCGGCGAGTTGCCGGATGCTGGCGCCGGATCGATAGCCCTCGATCACCAGTTCGGTGGCGGCGGGCTGCTGCGCGCGCACCGGTCGGGGCACGCCGCCCTCGGCCAGCAAGCGCCGGATCGCCCGCCGGTCGATGCCGGTCCGCCTGCTCAGGTTCTCGATCGACTCGCCCGCGCGGTGCCTGCGGACCAGGTCCGCGGTCAGTTCTGCCGCGCTGGCCCGGAGACAGGCGTCGTTGTCGGTGCGCACGCCTGCCTCGATCAGCAACCTGCGCACCAGGGCCGGGCCGCGGCGGAGGTCCGCGGCCAGTTCCGGGATGGACACGGCGCCGGTGGCGAATCGGCTGGCGAGTTCGGCGGCCACCCTGCGGCGACGGCGGCCGCGGAGTGGTTCGGGATCCGGGGTGCTGGTCACGGAAATCTCCCGGTAGGTCAACAGCATCGTCGGATCGGGACCGCGACCGCCCCGGCCCGTGATGCGCACTTCTGACCAGTACCGATTCAGCCAATAACCTAGACAAGCAAACGAGACGGATACCCATAGGGTGAAGTATTGCCCGATAACCGAGATGGTGGAGTTACTCGCGGTTGCGGCGGAATAACTCCGCGTACACGCTTGCCCCAGTAGTCAGACGGTGTCCGCACCAGGGGGTAGGTATGCACAGCTATGACCCGTACGCGGTGTCCGGCACGTTCGCCGCGGGGAGCTGGGAACGCCCGGCGATCTGCGGGCCGAACGGTGGCCATTGCGTTGAAGTGAGCCTGGATCAGCCCGGATTTGTCGGGTTGCGGGACAGCAAGTTGGACACCAGTCCGGTTCTGGTGTTCGACGATCAGGAATGGCGGTCTTTCCTGACCGCGGCACGTGCGGGCCAGTACGACCTCTGACCGCCGAGGCGCCGCGCCGGGGTGATCGGAGTCTGCTGACGGAGAACTCGTGACACCTTCTGCAACAACAGCACGGCGGCTACTCGGCCTGGAATTGAGGTCGGCCCGGAACCGGGTCGGCCTCAGCCAGAGTGCGCTCGCGGCCAAATCCGGTTGTGGCCAGGTGACGATCACGCGGTACGAACAGGAACTCGGTGCGGTCAAGCCGGAGTACCTCCGTCGGATAGTCCAGGCGCTACGGATCAAGGGCGAGGACGCGGACAACCTGTTCGGTCTGGCCTTGGCCAGCCGGAGCCGGACGCCATGGCTCGGTGAGCGCAAGGCGGTGGCCGAGTGGGTCCGATTCGTCTACGAGACCGAGTGCGACACATCCCAGATCCTCAACTGGAACAGCGAACGCCTGCCCGGTCCACTGCAGTCCGAGCACTTCATGCTCGCCCTGCACGGACTGGACGGAGCCACGAACGTGACCCCGCAGGTCGCCATGCGCACCAGGCGGCGGGAACTGTTCGACAGCAGCGTGCTGGAGAACTACGGCTGCATCCTCGGCGAGGCGTTCTTCGAGCGGGTACCGTTTCAGTTGGGTTCGGCCGCCGCCCTCGATCAGGTTCGCCATCTGCTCGATCTGGCCGAACATCCGAAGATCTCCTTCCAGGTCCTGCCGTTCACCGCCCGGATCCGGCACCTCGAATCGGACTTCATGGTCATGAAGTTCCCCGAGGCACAACTGGACTACGCGTTCGTCGAGTACCTGAATGGCGCCAAGCAGATTAACCCCGATGAGGGTCTTGACGCCTTCGAGCAGGAATGGCAGAAAATCAGCGAGGCAGCCTGGAACACCGCCAAGAGCCAGGACTACCTGACTGAACTGGCAAAGCGACTGGCCGGGCCTTAGCCTGGGAGTACGAGTCGGCAACCGAAGGACAGTCATGGCCGCGCCAGTCGATCAGGACCCGTTCCCGCCAGCCGGGCTCAACCTCAACCGCCCCGGCAACGCCCGCGTCCACGACTATCTTCTGGGCGGAACCACCAATTGGGCGATAGACCGCACTCTCGGTGACCAAATACTCGCCGCGCTTCCGCTGACCAGGTCGATTTACACAGCTAACCGGCTTTTCCTGCATCGAGCAGTCCGGCAGCTCATTGAACTCGGAGTTCGACAGTTCATCGATATCGGTTCCGGCTTGCCGACCATGAGCCAGACGCACGAGATAGCCGAGGAGCTGTGTCCTGACGCGGTGCGGGTGGTCTACCTGGACCATGATCCGCTCACCGTGGCGCACGCCCAGATACACCTCGAGCGCAGCGGCGACCCGCAGCGCCATGCCGTCCTGCACGCCGATCTGCGCGCCGCAGATCGGGTCTGGACCCTGATCGGCCAGACCGGCGTGCTTGACCTGGCCGAACCAACCGCGTTGCTCGCCGTGTCGGTGCTGGACGCGCGCCAGCCCGACCAGACCGGGGCCGCCGACATGAGCCCGATCGCGGTGGCGCGATACCGGGAACTGCTCGCCACCGGCTCCTACCTCGCGCTGTCCCATGCCACGGTGGACGGGGTGCCTGCCGCGCTGGTCCCTGGGCTGACCGAGGCCGCCCTCCTGTACGCGGGGGCCGGTATCCCGGTGCTCCACCGGGACCAGCGTGAGATCGCCGCGTTGTTCGGGGACTTCGAGCTGTTGTCTCCCGGGCTGACCTGGGCCCCGCTCTGGCGACCCGAGGGCGGCGACCGCGCGGCAGGCGAGCCGCGCTTCGCCACGCCGAATCAGTCGGCCGTGCGCGTCGGCGTCGCACAGAAGCGCTGACCAGGGCGCTGGACTGACGACACTGTTCGGAAAGTATCCCTACTAACGGCCGTTCAGCTGGACCGATCACGCGGTTACCGTTGAGGGCGTGGACGGCTGCCTTCCCACTGCCGTTGGCCGGCCACGATCCCGTCGCCATGACTCTGTTCTCACCGCCCTGGAACAGGAAGAGGATCGGCATGTCCAACGGCAGGCGTGCCCGGGTGACGCAGGTGCTTGCGTTGCTTGTGGCGTTGGTGGCTCTTGTGTTGGTTCCCACGCAGGGGGGTAGTGCGGCGCCGGCCGCGCCTCGGTACAAAGTGTTGGGGTTGTATCAGGGGACTTGGGATGCGGCTCATATCGCGTTTGTCAAGGAGGCTAATCCTTGGTTTTCGCGGATGGCTACGCAGCATAATTTCTCGTATACCGCGAGTACTGACTGGAATATTTTGGCCAATGATGGTGCGTTGAACCAGTACCAGGTTGTTCTTTTCCTGGATGCTTTGCCTGGGTCTGCGGCGCAGCGTAGTGGGTTCCAGCGGTATGTGGAGCGGGGCGGCGGCTGGCTGGGGTTCCATGTGGCTGCTTACAACGACAATCCCGGTGGGTGGAACTGGTACCACAACACGTTGCTGGGGACCGGGCGGTTCAAGAACAACACCTGGGGGCCGACCACCGCGAAGTTGAAGGTGGAGAATCGGTCGCATCCGGCTACGGCCGGGTTGCCTGCGACGTTCACCTCGTCGGTGAGCGAGTGGTACAGCTGGACCAATGACCTTCGGCAGAATCCGAACATCCAGATTCTGGCTTCGGTTGATCCTTCGAGTTTCCCGCTGGGGACCGATCCGAACCAGACTTGGCGGTCTGGGTACTACCCGATTATGTGGACCAACAAGAACTATCGGGTGCTGTACGCGAACTTCGGGCACAATGCGATGGACTACCCGAACAACCGGCCGTTGTCCTCGACGTTTGCCAGTGATACCCAGAACAAGTTCCTCATCGACGGGCTCAACTGGCTGGGGAGCCGCTGATCCAGGACTCCGGGCGCATTCCCACGAGGATTGCGTCCGGGGTTTGGGTGTTGTCGACGAAATCGGCCGCCGCGTCCGCCGGTAGGTAGCGGGTGACCAGGCGGATCAGGTCGGCGCGGGGTGGGGTCTGCTGCCAGGTGGTCACGGGGCCTTCGACGGTGACGTAGCCGTAGGGCGGTTCCGGGTGTTGCACAGACAGGGTGAAGCGGCCGGCTTTGCGGATCAGGATTGCTTTGCGGGAGCTGGACCGGGTCCAGACCAGTACCTCGCCGTCCCGGTAGTCATACCAGACCGGGACGGCGAGGGGGCCGCGGTTGTCCCTGGTCACGGCGAGGATGGCGACTCGGGGAGCGGCCAGGAACTCGATGCGGTCCTGGACGGGCATGGGCACGGGGCTCTCCTCGTCGGGGGTGCGTGGTGGGGTGCGCGGCGGGGTGCGCGGCTCCCGTGGGATGTGCGGGGCCGAATTACTCGATCGTGTCAGGCGGGGACTTGGTTTGGGAGGGCTCCTTATATATCCCGATATGCCTGCAACTTCCGGTCAGACGATGGGATAAATCTGTGGGTGGTTGACGGGGTCGCGGGGTTCACTTGTCCGGACATGAATGAGAAGCAGATGGTTCGGGTGTCCAAGCGACTGTCGCGGCACCTGCGGCACGCACCCGGGGAGATCGGGCTGGAGTTGGGCGACGGGGGCTGGGTTTCCGTCGCGGAGTTGCTCAGCGCGCTGGCCGGGCATGGGTTCCGGGTCAGCCGGGATGAGCTGGCTGAGGTTGTCGCGCGGAATGACAAGCGGCGGTTTGCCTTTGACGACAGCGGGATGTTGATCCGGGCCAGTCAGGGGCATTCGGTCCCGGTTGAACTGGCGCTTCCGGTGGCGGTACCGCCCGCGGTGCTCTTCCACGGGACGGTTGCGGCCGCGTTGGCGGCCATTCGGCGGGAAGGGCTGCGGCCGATGCGACGGCTTCACGTGCACCTGTCCGCCACTGAGGAGACCGCGGTCCGGGTGGGCGCGCGGCGGGGCAAGCCCGTGGTGTTGCGAGTGGCTGCGGCGCGGATGGTCGCCGAGGGGCGGGTGTTCTACGTCAGCGCGAATGGGGTGTGGCTGACGGATGGGGTGCCGCCGGAATACCTGGAGTGGGCGGACTTGGCTTAGCGGCGGGTGTTTGCGGTGATCTCTTCGACGATCTGGGGCCAGATCGGGCGGGGCAGGTCGTGGCGCAGGTCGGGAATGAGGATGAGGGTGGCCCCGGGGATGGCGGCCGCGGTGGCTTTTCCGCCGCTGACGTCGATCAGGGGATCGTCGGTGCCGTGGATTACCAGGGTGGGGATGTCGAGGCTGGTCAGGGCCTTGGTACGGGGTGGGGCGGACCAGATCGCGGCGAGCTGGCGGGCACCGTCCGCTGGACGGTAGGCCCGGTCGTAGGCGGCGGTGGACACGGCTCGCATGTCCGCCTCGGTCACGCCGAGGCGGGTCGAGGAGATCGCCAGGCCGGCCTGGGCGCCGTGTTCGATGATGTCCTCGCGGGTGCTGGGGCTGGGGCGTTGCAGGAACGCGGCCGTGTCCGGGCGGCTCTGGCCGACGGTGCGGTCGCCGGTGCTGGACATGATCGAGCACAGGCTGAGCGCGCGGCCGGGGTGGTTGATCGCGATCAGCTGGGCGATCATGCCGCCCATCGAGGCGCCCAGCAGGTGCGCGGCGCCGATGCCCAGCTGGTCCAGCAGGCCGACCGCGTCGGCGGCCATGTCGTCCAGGGAGTACGGGACGGTGCGGTGGTCGCCTGCGACGATCGCCGGGAAGTCCGGGGCGGGGGTGTCCGGGACTCCGGTGGACAGGCCGACGTCGCGGTTGTCGAAGCGGATGACGAAGAAGCCCTGTGCCACAAGCAGCTCGACGAGCCGGTCGTCCCAGGCGGTCAGCTGGGCCAGCTGGCCCGCGATCAGCAGCAGGGCCGGATCGGTTGCGGCGCCGTGGGTTTCGTAGGCCAGCTCGATGCCGGTGGGCAGGGTCGCACGGGACATGGGTTCGATGCTGCCAGCGGTGGGATCAGCCGGGCCGCTCGTGGACCGGGATCTCGCTGAGGGCTGAATCCGTTGCCCAGTTGGCCAGGAAGCGCAGGGCCTCGGCGGAGCGGGAGCCGGGTTCGGCGGTGTAGACGATGATTTTCTGGTCTGTGGCATCCCGCAGGTCCATGGCCTGGTAGTTCAGCGTCAGCGGGCCGGCGATCGGGTGCACCAGGGTCTTGCGGCCGTGCATCTGCGCGCGCACCCGGTGATCTGCCCACCAGCGGCGGAAATCCGGGTCCTTCAGCGACAGTTCACCGACCAGCGCGGCCAGTGTGGGGTCGTCCGGGTACCGGGAGGCGTCCTCCCGCAGGTAGGCCACGCAGTCGCGGACGACCTCGTCCCAGTTCCGCAGCCGCGGGCGGATCTCGGGATCCAGGAAGGTCAGCCGGAGCAGGTTGCGCTGGGCGGGCGGCAGCCGGGCGAAGTCCAGGTAGAGCGCGGCGGCGAGGTTGTTCCAGGCCAGCACCTCCATCCGCCGGCCCAGGACCAGGGCGGGCAGGCCTTGCAGGCTGTCGAGGATCTGCTGGGTTTGCGGGCGGACCGACGCGGTGGCGACGCGGGTTCCCGGCGCGTGCACCGGTTCGGCGATGCGCAGCAGATAGGCGTGTTCGTCCTGACGCAGGTCCAGGGCCCTGGCCAGGGCATCCAGCACGGCGCGGGAGACGTTGCGGGCGCGGCCCTGTTCGAGCCGGACCAGGTAGTCCACGCTCACGCCCGCCAGCTGGGCCAGCTCCTCGCGGCGCAGGCCGGGCACCCGGCGCCGGCGGCCGTCCTCGGGTAAACCGCGCGCCACCGGGTCCACCCGCGAGCGGCAGGCGCGCAGGTATTCGCCGAGTGCGGCGCCTGCGGAGGGGGTGCGGTCCATGGGCCCATTGTGACCGTCGGCGGGCTCGCTTGCCTGGTACTGCCAGTCCCAGGGACGGGGAGTCCCAGGGACTGCCCGTCCCTGGGACAAGCGGTCCCTGGTTGGGCTCTGGCGAAGTCGGCAGAGTCGTTGGCAGCAGAGGACGCAGCAGAGGACAACGACCTTGGGAGCAGAGCACATGACCACGTGGTTCATCACCGGCGCGTCGCGGGGCTTCGGCCTGGAAATCGCCCGGCAGGCGCTGGAACGCGGTGACTCGGTGATCGCCACCGCCCGCGACACAACGGCGGTCGCCTCGGCACTGCCCGGCTTTGGCGAACGGCTGCTGCCGGTACCGCTGGACGTCACGGACGAGGATGCGGCGCGGCACGCGGTCGCGGCCGGGCTGGCCCGGTTCGGCCGGATCGACGTGCTGGTCAACAACGCCGGGCGCGGGCTGCTCGGCACGGTGGAAGAGGTGAGCGACGCCGAGGTGCGTTCGGTCTTCGACACCAACGTTTTCGGGCTGCTGGCGGTCACCCGCGCACTGCTGCCGGTGTTCCGGGCCCAGCGCGCGGGCAAGATCCTCAACCTCAGCTCGGTCGGCGGCGTGGTGAGCTGGGCCGGCTGGGGCGCCTACTGCGCGACCAAGTTCGCCGTCGAGGGCATCTCCGAAGCGCTGCGGCTGGAGCTTGCGCCGCTGGGCGTGCAGGTCACCTCGGTGCAGCCGGGGCCGTTCCGCACCGATTTCCTGGACTCCAGCTCGCTGGTCCGCTCGGCTGCCGTAATCGAGGACTACGCGGCATCCGGCGGAGTCATGCGGAACTGGGCCGATGACACCAACCACGCCCAGGAGGGCGATCCGGTCAAGGCGGTGCAGGTCATCCTCGCCGTCACCGACCGGGAGGTGCTGCCGGCCAGGCTGCCGCTGGGCAGCTCCTGCGTGGCCGATATCGAGGGGCACCTGGCCGAGGTCACGCAGGAGCTGGCCGACCTGCGTGACCTGGCCGTGTCCACGGATTTCGCCGGCGTGGCCGCGGGGTCCCCGCTGCCCCGCGGCTGACCGGTCAGGCGGCGCTGGTCACCGGCGCGATCCGCAGCGCGGCCACCAGGTCCCGGTAGAGTTCGTCGTTTTCCAGGAGGTGGGCGTGGTTGCCCAGGGCACGCCGTTTGCCCTTGTCCAGCAACAGGATCTGGTCGGCGTCGAGCACGGTGGAAAGCCGGTGCGCGATGGTGACCACCGCACCGTGGCGGGCCACCCTGGCGATCACGTCCTGCACCGCGGCCTCGGTCAGCCCGTCCAGCTGGGCGGTGGCCTCGTCCAGCAGCAGGATCTCCGGATCGCTGACCAGGGCGCGGGCCAGGGCGATGCGCTGGCGCTCGCCGCCGGAGACCACGGAGCCGGAGAGCACGGTGTCCAGGCCGTCCGGCAGCGTGCGGGCCCGTTCGGCCAGCTGCACCGCCTCCAGCGCGGTCCACAGCTCCGCCTCGGTCGCGCCGGGGTGGGTGTACTGGAGGTTCTCCCGGAGCGTGCCGGGCAGCAGCGGGGTGTCCTGTTCGACGTAGACGATCCGCCTGCGGACCTCGGCCAGCGACCACTGCTCGTAGCCGGTGCCGTCCAGCGCCAGCTCACCGTGTTCGGGCTGCAGGAAGCGCAGCATCAGGGAGAACATCGTGGTCTTGCCGGAGCCGGAGGGGCCGACGATGGCGGTGTGCCCGGTGCGTGGGATGTCCAGGCTGACGCCGTCCAGCGCGGCGGGCGCGCCGGGGGCGTAGCGGGCGGTGACCTCGCGGAAGGAGAGCACGGGGGCCTGCGCGGCGGGCTCAGGCTCGCGGGCCAGCGGCTCGGTCTGCTCGATGGAGAGGTTCTCGATCTCCTTGATCCGGGCCGCGGCGGCGATGCCGGACTGGAGCTGGGTGAAGGTCCGGGTCAGCGTGGATACCGGCTCCATCACCTGGAAGGCGTAGAGCAGGAAGGCGACCAGGCTGGAGACCGGCAGCGCGCCGGAGCTGACCCGCCAGGCGCCCAGGGCCAGGATCAGCAGGATGGCGAGCTGGATGCCCCAGCTCGCGGTGGTCCAGGCGACCGCTTCGATCCGCACCGCGCGCACGCTCTGCCGCGCGGATTCCTTGGCCTCGGTGAGGATCCGGGTGCTCTCCCTGGCCTCGGCCCGGCTGGCCTTGACCGTGCGGATGGCCCGCAGCGCGCCTTCGAGCACGCCGCCGAGCCTGCCGACCGCGGCCTGGGCGTTGCGCTGGGCGTCGGCCAGCGGGGACATCAGGATCGCCACCACGGTGCCGACCACGATGAGCACGATGACGGTGCCGGTGAGCAGCACCCAGTCGAGCACGCCCATCAGGATCAGCGCGCCGGCCAGCGCGACCGCGCCGTTGACGAAGTTGACCACGCTGTCGGTGGCCGCCTCACGCAGCAGCACCGTGTCCGAGGTGACCCTGGTGACCAGTTCGCCGCTGGGGCGGTTGGCCAGCTCGCCGACCCGGACCCGGAACAGCCGGTGCACCATGGTGCTGCGGGCGTCCAGCACGATCCGCTCGGCCAGTCTGCCGAGCAGGATCCACTGCGCCAGCCCCAGTCCCGCGCCCACCAGCAGCAGGCTGACCAGCAGCACGACCGCGGGCAGGATCGGCGCGGACACGGCGAGACCGTCCAGCACCCCCTTGGTGACCAGTGGGGTGGCCAGCGTGGCCCCGGTGGTGCCCAGGCCCAGCACCAGGCCCAATAACAGTGTCCGGCGGTGCGGCCGCACGAAGTGCCACAGCACGCGGGCGTGCTGCCAGCGCGGCGAATCGGGTTCTGACATGTCTGCGCCCCAAGTTGTTCGTTCAGGTCAGGTCATCAACGTACCAGCGTGGGACACCCATGTCCCATAATTTATAGGGAAAGCCCCTAAGTGGGAGGACGTGGTACTAGACTGGTTCCTTATGACGAGCAGCACCCGGGAGTCAGGCAGCCGGAGCCGGACCCGTAAGGCGATCCTGGACGCGGCTGTCACCGTGCTGGCGCAGCGGTCCACCGCCTCGATGGCCGAGATCGCCGATGCCGCCGAGGTCGGGCGCAGCACGCTGCACCGCTACTTCCCGGAACGCTCCGAGCTGATGACCGCGATCTTCCGGATGACGGTGGAGCGACTGGGCACCGCGCTGGCCGAGGCGAAACTGGCCGAGGGCACCGCCGCGGAAGCGCTGCGCCGGGCGGTGCACGCCTACTTCGAGCTGACCCCGGCGCTGATCCAGGTGTGCAGCGAGGGACAGCAGCGCAGCGAGGACGGCTGGCTGAACGCGGCCTTCGAGCGGGCGGACAAGCCGGTGGTCGGCCTGATCGCCCGCGCGCAGGCCGAGGGGTACCTGGACCGGTCGATCAGTCCGGAGTGGATCTACAAGGTGCTGTGGTGGAACGTCTTCGCCGGGATCGAGGCCACCGGCGAGGGGCTGATGGGCAAGCATCAGGCCGCGGAGTCGGTCATCCGGCTACTGGAGCGGGGGTTGCTGGCCCAGGCAGGTTCGTGACCGCGGCGCCGACGACCTCGCCGATGGTCTGCTCGCTCAGACCGCCGCGGCGCAGCAGTTCCACTCCCTGCAGGGTGGCCAGCAGCACCCTGGCCTGGGCCGAGGTGTCGGTGTCCGGATGCAGTTCGCCCTCGGTCACCGCGGTGGCCAGCGCGCGGGCCACCAGCTCCTCGATCGCGGCGAAGGTGGACTGGGTGCGGGCCAGCACCTCCGGGTCGTCGCCGCCGAGTTCGGTCGCGCCGCTGACCAGCAGGCAACCGAAGCGCTCCTGGGTGCTGGGCGTGGTGGCCATCCGGACCAGCAGGGCGCGCAGGCGCTCCAGCATGGATCCGCTGCCCTCACGCAGGCCCGCGCACAGGGCCTCCACCTGGCGTTCGCGGTTGATCTCCAGCGCGCGCAGGAAGAGCTGCCGCTTGTCGCCGAAGGCTCCGTAGAGACTGCCTTTGCCGAGGCCGGTGACCTGCATCAGATCGTCCAGCGAGGTGGCCGCGTAGCCCGCGCGCTCGAACTGGGCGCAGACCGCGGTCAGCACCTCTCGTTCGTCGAAGCTGCGCGGCCGGGGCATGCCCCGATGCTAGTCCGCGCGCCGGCCGGCGCCGCCGGATCGCGCCGGGAACGTCACCTTCCAACAAGAACGAACGTTCTGTACGATGGCGGCATGAGCACCGAGGTGAAGGTTTCCGAGCCCAGGGAGCGACTGCTGGCCACCGCTTCGGAGTTGTTCTACGCCGAGGGCATCCAGGCCATCGGGGTGGACCGGCTGGTCAAGGAGGCATCGGTGACCAGGGCCACCTTCTACCGGCACTTCCCCACCAAGGAGGACCTGGTGGTGGCCTACCTGCGCGGCAAGCACGAGGAGATCCGCGGCGGGGTGGCGGCGGCGGTGGCCGGTCAGGACCCGGTGACGGCGCTGCACATCATGCTCGGCGCGTTCGCCCAGGCCAGTTGTGGCCCCGGTTTCCGCGGCTGCGCCTTCCTCAACGCCGCGGCCGAGTACCCGGATCCGCAGGCGCCGGTGCGGATGCTGGTCCGGGAGCATCGCGGCTGGTTCCACGACGGGCTGCGGGGCAGGCTGACCGAGGCCGGGCACCCGGACCCCGGGCACGCGGCCACCGCGCTGGTGCTGGTGCGGGACGGCATCATGTCCGGCGGATATCTTGACCAGCCGGCGGACATCCAGTCCACAGTGGACCGAATGGTGGACGGCGTGCTGGCCGGGAACTGCTGACCACCGACTTTCGCCGGGTAATCCGGCGGTCTGCGTCACATGCGGCCGAACAGGTGATTTCCCGCGCCCGGATAGCGGACAGCGGTTCGCGCACAGCCTTTCCGACCTGCGGACACCGTGATCCAGAGCCCGGCATCGCTTATTGGACAACGGATCTGCCAGTTTCGGCGGAGCCCGGAGTGATCTAGCGTCGGCGCGTGTTCACCACCGCCGCCCCGGTTCCGCTCGCCCCCGGCAGGCTGCTCGTGGACGCCGAGGAGATCGAGGCCACCAGGGCCGCCTTCGTCGAGGCGATCAACGAACTGGCTCCGTTGTTGCGGCAGGCCCAGCACGCTCTGGTGAGCTGGCCCGCGGCCTCCGACGAGGTGAGCCGGGACGCGGCCGGTGAACAGACCCGGCGCGGGGTGCAGTCGGAGGACTCCGCGCTGGCGGTGCTGACGGTGTACCTGGCCGAGCTGTTCCACGCGGTCGAGCAGCTGGACGCGGCCGCGGCGCAGTACCGCGCCGCCGAGGACACCGCCACGGCGAATCTCCGTGTCTGAGAAGGGAAGGACCGGCATGCGAGGCGCCCATGGACGCTGCTGGCTGGCCGTCCCGCACCTCAAGATCTACCTGGACATCCACAGCGGCCCCGGGGTCGGCGCGACCGAACCCGCGGTGACCACCTACCGCAAGCTCGCCGAGGCGCTGCACCAGGTTGACGACAACCTGCACGCCCGGCTGGCCAAGTTGCGCACCGGCTGGCAGGGCGAGGCGGCGGCGCACACCGCACACGCACTGGCCCCGCTGGCCGCCTGGGCCGCGGACACCAAGGTGGCGATGACGACCGAGGCCGAGGCCACCCAGGAGTGCGCCGACGCCTACGCGGACGCGCGCAACCACGTGCCGCCGCCCCAGTTCCTCCCGGCCAAGCCAGTGACCGCGGTGGCCTGGCTGCCCGCGCTGGTGGGCAACCGGATCGACTACGAGCCGGTGGAGGTCCAGGTGGACGCCGCGCACGCGGAGGCCGCGCGGGCGATGGAGGTCTACCAGGAGCGGGTGGACACCGCGCTGGCAGAGCTGCCACCGCTGCTGAACCCGCCGCGGCTGGACATCTCGATCGTCGCGCCGGGTTCGCTGTTGTCCGGGCTGTCGGTGCGGGATCCGTTGGGGCTCAACGCCTCGGTGTCGGTGAGCGCGGCGGGCCACCCGGCTCTGCATCCGCACCAGCCGGTCGCACCGGTGCACACGATCATTCCCGATCCGGCCCCGGCGCCGCTGGCCGATCAGCGGCAGCCGACGCCTCGATCGTCCACTGTGGACAAATCACAGGTTTGGTCGACGGTCGGCGACGGCAATCCGGCCGACGATCACCGGCAGCAGCAACAGAATCCGCCCCGGCCTGGCACGATGGTCCGGGCGGTGCCGGAGCAACGGGTCGAGAAGTCCACTGTGGACCGTCGAAGGGCCGATGCCAGGCCGGAGGAAGCCGGGTTCGGGCTGCGCGACGGGGTGCTGGGCTACCACCCGGCGCCGCGCACCTCGCCGGAGGCCGAGGAGGACACCCCGGCGGTCATCGGCTCCTCCCCCGCGCTGTGACCGCGTTCGCGCTTTCCGTCGCGGCGGTGGACCTGCTGTGGCGGCGGCTGGAACTGGGTCCGCAGCCGCTGGTCATCCGGGTGCCGCCGCAGGCGCACACCGCGACCGAGCGGGCCGGGCAGACCGAGGCGGCCGAGGCCGAACTGGCCGCAGCCGGACTGGTGCTGCGTGGCGGGGTGCACCCGGAACTGGTGGCGCTGCTGCGGATGCTGGCCCGGCCGGAGCGGGAGCTGGACGCGCGGCTGTTCCTGGAACTGCCGGTGCGCGCGCTGGCGGCCAGCGCGGGCGAGCAGGCCGCGCTGGTGGTCTCCGACGGCGTCCGCTGGCAGGTCACCGTGCTGGAGCCGACCGGGCTGGCGCACGCGATCCTGTCCCCGCTGCCCGAACGCCCGGCGGGACCGGGGGAAAGCGTGTCGGTGCGGTCGGCGGCGTTGAGCGCGGCAGCGGCCTCGGGTGACCTGGAGGCCTTCGAGCCCGCGCTGGTCGAGTTCGGCGTGCCGTCGGCGCAGGCCGCCGCGCTGGCGCTGATGTTCCGGGATCCGGTGGACTTCGGGCAGTTCGGCGTGGCCGGGCTGGACGCCACCGGGCGGCGGCGCCGGGCCGAGCGGGTGGTGGCCTTCCACGACACCAGCTACGGGCGCTACCTGGTGGAGGAGCACCGGGCCAGCGACGGCACGGCCTGGACCACGGTCAGTCCGGCCGACACCCGGCGGCTGCACGGCCAGCTCACCACGCTGTCAGCTGATCTCGACCTCGCTCGAAGTCCAGCAGCTGCCGCTTCTTCGCCAGTCCTCCCCCATATCCGGTGAGGTTGCCGGTCGAGCCGATCACCCGGTGGCAGGGCACGATGATGCTGATCGGGTTCTTGCCGTTGGCCAGGCCGACCGCGCGGGCCGCCGAGGGGTTGCCGAGCCGCTGCGCGAGTTCGCCGTAGGTGGCGGTCTCGCCGTAGGGGATCTCCAGCAGGAGTTCCCACACCGAGCGCTGGAAATCGGTGCCCTGCAAGGACATCGGCAGGTCGAAGTGGCGCAACTCGCCGGCGAAGTACCGGGTGAGCTGGTCGATCACCGGGCCGAACGCGGCCGGGTCGGGTTCGCCGAAGCTCTCCTGCGGTGGCAGGTGACGTTGCCGGTCCATGTAGATGCCGGCCAGCGCGCCGTCCTGGGCGACCAGGGTGAGCGGGCCGTAGGGGCTGTCGATGATGGTGTTGGTGCGCATGGCTTTCCTTATGCGGGCAGCAGGTTGATCGGGTGGTCGCCGGTGGCCCAGAGGTGCTGGACGGCGTAGGCGCGCCAGGGTCGCCAGAGACCGGCGTGCCGGGTGAGGGCGGCTGGGGTGCTGGGCAGGCCGAGGTTCTCCGCGGCCAGGCGGATGCCGAGATCGGTGGGGATGAAGGCGTCCGGGTCGCCGAGGGCGCGCATGGCCACGGTTTCCACCGTCCACGGGCCGAAACCGGGTAGCTCGGCGAGCCGGGCGCGGGCGGCGATCCAGTCGCTGCCGGGGCCGAGATCGAGATCGTCGGCGGCCAGCGCGTGCACCAGGGCGAGCAGGGTGCGGCGGCGGGACTCGGGCATGGCCAGGCTCGCGGGATCGAGCTGGGCCAGCGCCTGTGGCGTGGGGAACAGGTGGGTGAGGCCGCCGCAAGGGTCCTCGATGGGTTCGCCGTGCGCGGCGACCAGGCGGGCGGCGTGTGTGCGGGCGGCCGCGGTGGAGACCTGCTGACCGAGCACGGCGCGCACGGCGAACTCGGCCGGATCCACGGTGCGTGGCACCCGGCGACCGGGATTCTTCTCCAGCAAGGGTTTGAGCACCGGGTCGGCACGCAGCTGCTCGTCCACCACGGCCGGGTCGGCGTCCAGGTCGAGCAGCACCCGGCAGCGGCTGATCGCCACCGGCAGATCGCGGACGTCGGTCAGGGACAGCCGGCAGCCGATGTGGTCGGGCAGCGGCCAGAGTTCGGCGATGCCGTGGCCGTGCGGCAGCCGCAGGGTGCGGCGGTAGGCGCCGTCCCGCCACTCCTCCACGCCGGGCACGGCGGTGGCGGCGAGGTGGCCGAACAGGTTGTCCGGGCACAGCGGTTTGCGGAAGGGCAGCCGCAGCAGCAGCGCGCCGGTGGTCGCGGCCGGGATGCCGCGGCCTGCCCTGGCACGCAGTTCGCTGGGCGAGAGCGCGAAGACCTCGCGCACGGTGTCGTTGAAGGTGCGCACGCTGCCGAATCCGGCGGCCAGCGCGATGTCGGTCATGGTCAGCGCGCTGGTCTCGATGAGCAGCCGGGCGGTCTGCGCGCGCTGCGCCCTGGCCAGCGCGAGGGGGCCGGCGCCGAGTTCGGCGTTGAGCTGGCGTTCGACCTGGCGGGTGCTGTAGCCGAGCCGGGCGGCCAGTCCTGGCACGCCCTCGCGGTCCACCACGCCCTCGGCGATCAGCCGCATGGCCCTGGCGACCGCGTCGGCGCGGTGGTTCCACTCCGGCGAGCCGGGACTGGCGTCCGGGCGGCAGCGCTTGCAGGCGCGGTAACCGGCCTGCTGGGCCGCTGCCGCGCTGGGGAGGAAGACCATGTTGCGTGCCTTGGGCGGGCGGACCGGGCAGCTTGGCCTGCAGTAGATGCCAGTGGTGCGGACCGCGGTGAAGAACCAGCCGTCGAACCGCTCGTCCTTGGCCTGGACCGCCCGCAGGCACCGCTCGAAGTCCTCGTGCACGGGTACAGCATCGACCCTGGCCGACGTGGTTGCTAGCAGGAATCCGACATCCACGTCGGCCAGGGGTCAGCTCAGGGTTGCATGGGTTTGCCGTTGACCGTGCTGCCGGTGAGTTTGAGGCCGTCGACGTACTTGATGGTGTTGCCGGTGCCGGCCACGCCGGTGAACTTGCAGTCGATCAGCTCAAGGCCGTTGACGTGCGATTCGGCCAGGCCGGCCACGTTGAGCACCGAAGCGGCCTTGGTGCTGCCGCAGTTGGTCAGCCGGAACGGGCCGAACCTGGGCGGCGTGGTGCCGGTCTGGTTGTTGTAGGTGGAGTTCACGTACACCACCGAGCGGACGTAGGTGCCGGTGACCGAATCCAGGTTGATGTTGGTGGAGAAGCCGCCGCGCTTGGTGTTGGACTTGACGTAGAGCGCGAACTTGGTCTCCCCCACCACGGTGAGCCGGTAGGCGTAGACGTTGCGGATGCCGCCGGTCTGCTCGCTGCCGCAGGTGATGGCACCCCAGTTGCCGTTCATCCGGCAGTCGGCGACCACGATGTTCTGACACGGCACGTTGATCCGGCGGCCGTCGGCGTCCCGGCCGGACTTGATCGCGATGTTGTCGTCGTGCGCGCCCAGATCGCAGTTGACGATCACCACGTGGTCGCAGGACTCCGGGTCGACGCCGTCGGTGTTGCTGGCCGCGGTGCTCGGGTCGGTGCTGACGCCGTCGATGGTGACGTTGCGGCACAGCGTGGGGTGGATCTGCCAGAACTTGGGGTTCTTCAGCGTGATGCCCTGGATGAGCACGTTCTCGCACTTGTACGGCTCGATGAAGGTCGAGCGCATCGTGTGGCCGGAGCCGGGCACGATCCGCTTCTCCGGCGCGGTTCCCTTGGCCACCAGCGATTCCAGGTAGGCCCGGTCGTTGCCCTTGTTCCACGGCGAGGTGCCGCCCGCGTCCAGGGTGGCCTTGCCGGTGATCGCGATGTTCTTCTCGCCGTAGGCGTAGATCATCGGCGACCGGTTCATGCACTCGATGCCCTCGTACCGGGTGAGCACGGTGGGGAACTTGGCGCCGTCACCGCTGAACTTGAGCACCACCCCGGTCTCCAGGTGCAGGTGCACGTTGCTGCGCAACCGGATCGCGCCGGTGACGTAGCTGCCCTTGACCACCGTGACGTGCCCGCCGCCGGCCTTGGTGCAGGCGTCGATGGCCTTGGCGAACGCCTCGGTGTTGTCGGTTTTGCCGTCGCCCTTGGCACCGTAGTCGGCTGCCTTGAACAGGCGGTCCGGGAAGCTGGGCAGGGTGGTCTCGGCGACGATCTTGTTCGCCTCCGGCCATGGCAGCGTGGGCACGGCGGGCCGGGCGAGGTAGGGCGCGTCGGGCACCGGGCTGCCGGTCGCCTGGGCTGCGGCCGGGACGAGCAGTGGGGCGGCCGCGGCGGCGGTGAGGCCGGTGATCAGCGTCCGGCGGTTGATCCTGCCTTCCATGGCTCCTTCTTCCGCGTCGAACGAAGGGGGTGGGGCGGGCGGCGTGGTTGACCGTAAACGTTTTCGGTCGAGGCGGCCAGAGCCGATCGGCGGAGTTGGGGCGGGTTCGCGCGGCGGGGCGCGGCGCGGCGAGGCAGGGGCGCGGGGCGCGGGGCAAGGCGGGGTACAGCGCGGCGAGGGGCGGCGGGCGAGGACGCGGCGCAGGGGGCGGGCGCGGGGCAGGGCGGGCTCGGCTCGGCTCGGCTCGGCTCGGCTCGGCTCGGGCGAGGCTGGGTGCTCAGTCCGTGGGGTCGGCGGCCAGGTCGGCGGTGAAGAGGTCGCCGGTGGCCGATTCGGCGCCGACCGCGCGCCACCAGTCCGCCTGGGTTTGCGTGTGCACGCCGTCGACCAGCACGGTGGCGCCGGCCAGCTGGGCGGTGGCGACCAGTTCGCGCAGGGCCTTGCTGGTCAGCGAGGCGGGCTGGGCCGCCTGGCGGGCGACCAGGGAGCGGGACACCCGGACCGCGCTGACGGGCAGGTCCTCCAGGTATTCGATCTCGCCGGTGGCCGAGCCGAAGTCGTCCAGGGTGATGCGGACGCCGGACTCGGCCAGGTCGGTGAGGTTGTCCACGGCCATGGGTGAGGCCAGGGCGGCGACCGGGATGCCGAGGCGGAGTTGTTCGCTGGGCAGGCCGGTGTCGTTGACCACCTGCTGCACCACGCAGGTGAAGTCGGGTTCGACGACCTGGGTCGGGGTGAGGCTGAGCAGCAGGGGTTGTTCCCGGCCGGAGCGCTGCACCCGGCGGCGGTTGCGTTCGGCGGCGGCCTGCAGCAGCCAGGAACCCAGCGGCACGATCAGGCCGGTGGACTCGGCCAGGGCCCGGCAGCGGTCGTGGTCGAGCGGGCCGAATTCGGGGCTGTCCCAGTGCAGCAGGGCTTCCAGGCCGAGTAGTTCCTGGTCGGCCAGGCGGACCACGGGGCGGTGGCGGAGCTGGACCTCGCCGTTCTCCCAGGCGCCCGCCATCGCACCTGCGATGCGGAAGTCGTCCCGGTCGGCGCAGTCCTTGCCCTGGTCGAACATGGCCCACTGGCGGTGGCCGGTGCGCTTGACCCGGCGCAGGGTCAGGTCCGCCGTGCGCATCACCTCGATCGCGCTGATGCCGGGGCGCGGCTGGTGCACCACGCCGATGGTGGCCGAGACGGCGACGCCGGTGGTGTCGTTGAGGTAGACAGGTTCGGACAGCTCCTCGTCGATCCGGCGCACCATGGTGAGCACCTTCGGGGTGTTCGCCGAGTTGCGCACCAGCACCGCGAACTCGTCGCCGCCGAGGCGGGCGATGATCGTCTCCTCGCCCTCGAAGATGGTGAGCAGCCGATCGGCCACGATCCGCAGCAGCCGGTCGCCGACCTCGGCGCCGTAGCCGTTGTTGATCGCGGCGAAGGCGTCCAGGTCGAGGTGGTACAGGGTGACGCCGGTGGCCGGGTCGGCCCGGCGCAGCATGGTCTCGGCCGCGGTGCTGAAGTACTGGCGGTTGGGCAGCGTGGTCACCATGTCGTGCAGCGACTGCCGGTTCAGCGTCTGCTGCAGCGCGGTGACCTGGGTGTCGTCCGCGATCACGGTGACCAGCCTGCCCGGCTCCTGGCCCTCACTGGGCTGCAGCGAGACGCTCAGCAGCGCCCACAGCGGCTCTTCCTCCTTGTGCAGCATGCGTTTCCGCTGCTGCCGGAGCCGGTCCACCCGGCCGGCGCGCAGGTCGGCGCAGGCGTTGCGCAGCGAGGCCCGCTCATCCGGCGCGACCAGGTCGAACAGGGTCAGCTCGGTGAGTTCCGCCGCGGTGTAGCCCAGCAGCTCGTGCACGGCGGTGTTGGTCTTGAGGAAGGCGCCGTCCAGGTCGGTGATGGCGATGCCGCTGGCCGAGCAGCGGAAGACCTCCTCCAGCCGGGCGTCGCTGTCCTTGCGCTGCCGCTCGGCGTCGTTGGCCGCCTTGAACAGCGCCCGGTTCAGCGCCTCCTGCTGCTGGAAGATGAAGGCGCGGAACGCCTCCAGGTACCCCGAGGTGAGCGCGGCCAGCACCATCACCACGCGGTCGGTGAGCTTGTTGACCCGGCGCAGGCTGGGCAGCGCGAGCAGGGCCCGGCCGAGCACGTCGACACTGCGCTCCAGGCTCTCCGGCCCGACGCAGTTGAGCGCGACCAGCTCCGCGCCGACCGGTGCGGCCGGCGCGGCGACGAAGGGCTCGGCCCGCACGGTGCCGACCAGGATGTCCACCAGCGCCTGCAGCCGCTGCTCCACCTCGGGATGGGAGAGCGGGATGTAGGCGGTGGTGCTGACCAGGTACGCCCACTTCCTGGCAAGTTTCTCCCGCTCACGAGGATTATCGGCCGGGGAGCCGCCCTGATGAGCTGACACCGGGCGCCGCGGCGCCGGGAGGTCTTCCGGGAGTGGCAGTGTCATGGTTGCTGGCCTGTTGTACGCGGTAGTCGGGGTGTCCACGTGCACGTCGGGAGTGCAAGGCACGGCGACTGGGAAGCCTACCGACGGCAGCCCGGAGTCGGCTAGCTACGGTCCGTTCCTGATCGGCTGGCTTCGCATCCGGCAACTATTACCGTGCGCAAGCTTTTTGCCACTCCCCGTCACCCGTTTGCCGGTACCTGCCCGGCCAACGCGCCCAGCAGCACCGCGCGAAGGGAGCAGGGCGGCCGTCCGGTCAGCCGCCGCACGGTGTCGGTGACCCGGTCCTCCGCGCCCTGCCGGATGCCCTCGTCCAGCCCGGCCAGCAGGGCGGCGAAGTCCGGCGGGTAACCAGCGGCGATGTGACGCTGGGTGAGTTCGGTCACCGAGACCGCGTGGTGCCGGGCGGGCACGCCGAGTTCGGTCCAGATCGCGGCCGCGTCGGCGTAGCTGAGCGCCGCCGGCCCGGTGAGCACCAGTTCGGTGTTCAGCGCCTGCTCGGCCAGCAGCGCGTGCTCGGCCACCGCGGCGATGTCCCCGGCGTCGATGAAGGCCACCCGCCCGGCGCCGGTCGCGCTGACCAGTTCACCCCTTTCGCGCAACCCCACGGCAAGTGGGTGATCGCCGAGAAAGTTCTGCATGAACCAGGACGGCCGCAGCACTGTCCACTCTGGACACTCGCGGCGCACCAGTGCGTGCAGCCGCCCCAGCGCCGGCGCGCCCTCGGGCACCGCGGAGGAGCTGAGCAGCACCACTCGTCGCAGCCCCGCGGCCCGCGCGGTGCGCAGGAACTCCGTCACCAGCGGCAGCGGCTCGGCCACCCCCGGCGGCGCGACCAGGTACATCCGCCGCACGCCCGCGACCGCGGCGGCGTGCGTGCCCGGATCGGCCCAGTCGAAGCGAACCTGGTTGGCGGCACTGGGATTCCGGCTGGCCGCGCGCACCTCCTGCCCGGCCGCGAGCAGCCGCCGGACCAGCCTGCCGCCGGTGGTCCCGGTGGCGCCGGTGACCAGGATCGGCTCAGCCACGCGCGCTCCCCGGCAGGGTCACCGCACCGTCGAGCAGTCCGGCCACCGCGGCCGGGCTCCAGTAGTCGCGGTAGGTGTGGATCTCGCCGTCGCGGATGGTCAGCACCGCGACGTAGCCGAGCCGGTAGGGCGCGCCACTGGCCACCACGAACCCGGTCGCCTCGAACTCGGCCACAAGCACCTCCGGGTCGGTCGTCTCGTGCACCCGCACACTCGGGAACTCCCGGATGTCCACGATCTCCGGGTAACTCCGCAGGTACTCCCGCACCGCCTCCCGCCCCTCGATCCGGCTGGGCCCGCCCGGCGCGGCGAACGGGAACTCCATGATCCCGGCCGTCGCCCACAGGTCGGCGAAGGCGGCCATGTCCTTGGCCAGCAACAACTCCAGCGCGTGGTCGAAGGTCTGCCGTGGTGTTCGCATGCTCGCTCCTCACATCGGACGGAACGGTACCGTCCCGACGTCAATATAGCCGGGACGGTACCGTTCCGTCCATGACCTCCCGTCGTACCCCCACCGGCGCCGCCGTGCTCCAGCCCCAGGTCACCGCCGCGATCACCGAGGCAGCCCTGGACGAGCTGGCCGAGGCCGGTTACGGCCGGCTGTCCATGGAGGCGGTGGCCAAGCGCGCCGGGGTGGGCAAGAGCGCGCTGTACCGGCGCTGGCCCACCAAACAGGACATGGTGCTGGCGGTGGTCGCCGAGCTGAGCGTGCCGATGGCCGCCGCCCCGGACACCGGCTCGCTGCGCGGTGACCTGCTGGCCGCGCTGAGCGCGGTCCGGGACTGGCTGACCCACCCGCGCTTCGCCCGGATCGTGCCGGACCTGATCGCCGAATCGGCCCGCCGCCCGGAACTGGGCGCGGCCATGGCCGAACTGCTCGGCGAACCCAGGCGGGCCAGGGGCGCGGTGGTGCTGCACCGGGCGATCGAACGCGGCGAACTACCCGCGGACACCGATCTGGAGCTGGCCCTGGACCTGATCGCGGCGCCGGTGTTCTGGCGACTGGTGGCGCGACGGGCGCCACAGGAGGAGGACTACCTGGACTCGGTGGTCGAGTTCCTGCTGCGCGGCCTGGGTGCGAGTCAGCGCGCCTGACCCGGTCGGACCCCACCCCGATCGCACCCTGGGATCCGCCCGGACACCACGCCGCCCAAGAACGAGGACCAGTTGTCAGCGGAGAAGGTCAGCCGGGCGCCACCGCGGTTTCGCGAGGTACGCACGTGGACGGTGTCGCCTTCGGCGGCCATCTCGACACAACCGCCCCCGCCATCTCCACTCTGCGAACTTTTTACCCAGACCAGGCCGGCAGGATCAACCTCGACAACCAGTGCTGATGCTCGCAGATCCACTCTGCCCCCTCGAACGATCGCGGACAGCAGGTCCGGACCCGATCACCGTTTCCGATGGTAATCACTCCGCACCAAGCCCCCTACCGCCGATCGAGGGAGAAACCATGCCAACCGTGGGCCGTTTGGGACAATTCACTACCCCGATCGGACAGCAATAACTCATCGACGCGGGCCCGCGCACGTTCGAAACCATGATCGTCAAAACTAGGCGAATGACTCCGCGATCACCCTGTCGATGATCTCATCTAGTTCTTCCTTTGCCGACGCAAGGGTCTCCAACTCAAAGAACAGTTCGACATACCTACTGGTCTCTGCCGGGTTGTTCTGAATGATCAGTGTGTCACCACTGGAGGATTCCAGGTAGATGGCATGATCCTGGCCCTCTTCGTCGAACTCGTAGACCACGAAGGACCCCTTCATGCCAACGTGCGCACCCTTGTCGAACCCGACGATCTGGATACTGACCTGAGGAAGGCCGTTCATCTCCTTGAGCTTCAGCAGCTGCTTTCGCATTACCTCCTTTCCGCCGACGGCACGTCGCAGAACAGCCTCATCCAACACATAGAGGACCCTTGCCCCCTTTTCAAAGAAATGCTCTTGACGCTCCATGCGAACCCGAACAGAACGCTCTATGAAGTCAGGCTTGTCTCGATCGTAAAGACTGATGATCTCGCGCGTGTATTCTTCGATCTGCAGCAACCCCGGCACCAGCAGCGACTGAAAATGTCGCGTAACCGAGGCTGAAGATTCCAGGGCAACCAAAGAGAAGAAGTTTGACGGGAAATGCGGTCGATACTTGTCCCACCACACCTGCTTGCGGCTCGCCTTGGCGATCTCGACCAGTTCGACTACCGCTTCATCCCGCACCTCATAGAAGGCAAGCAGCGCCTTGAGGTCGGTCGTCGAGATGCCAACCGCTCCGGTCTCGATCCGAATGACCTTGCTCGGAGACCAGTCAAGCGCCTCGGCCACCGTCTTCTGAGTCACCCCCGCCGCCTCACGTGCCCGACGTAGCTCGCTCCGGAGCCGCCGCTGGTGAGCGACAGGGCTGCCGCCTGCTGTCATGTCTCGTCTCCCAAGGTATGACACAGACCGATCTGCTATGTAGCAGATAGCCAGTCTGCTGTACGCCTGTTCCCATATTGCCTCCCAGCCTCTAGACTTCTAGCCAGAAGACGGCAATCGTAACGCAACCATGCTGACTGTCACCAAGCGCCCAGCGCTTCAACTCTTCTAGTCGGGTGATCAGGTGGGGACACGGCGAAGATCCACGAGAGGGCAAGGCGGTGGCCGGCCTGACACGCGATGGGTGCTGTGCGTGTTCCGCACCCACACCACGCTCGACCGGATGATCGACATCCTGCCGATCTTCGACAACGACCACCGGATCACCTTGCACGCGGTCATCGAGCCCGGCTCGGATCACGCCTCCGGACTGGCTGCCGCGCTCGAAGCCCAGGGCCTCAAGGTGATCAGCTATGAAGAGGCCGTCCAGGCTCGCTACGACCTGATACTGGCGGCGCACTGTGGCACTGGCCTCGCCGCGTTCAACGGACCGGTGGCGGTGGTGTCCCATGGCGCCGGCTTCGCCCGGATCCTGCCGACCCGGACCGGCAACCGCGTCGAAGCCGTGGGGCTGTCGCACCGGGAACTCACCTTGGGCGATCGCGTGGTGCCCGCCAGGATCTTCCTGTCGCATGAAGAACAGATCGGACGGCTGGCCGCGGCCTGCCCGAGGGCTGTCGACCGGGCCGTGGTGATCGGCGACCCGACTCTGGACGCCATCGAGAACAACCGGGTGCGCAGGGGATGGATCCGCCGGTGGCTGGGAGTGCAGGAACGGCAGCAGCTGGTGCTGATCTCCTCGACCTGGGGCGAGAACTGCACGGAGGCCACCGAGCCCGAGGTGGCGAGCAAGCTGCTCGCCCAACTGCCGTCGGACGAGTACCGGGTCGCGATGGTCCTGCACCACAACGTGTGGCGGAAGTACGGCGAGCTTGCGATCAAGACCAGGTTCCGAAACGCGCTCGACGCCGGACTGCTGCTCATCCCGGGGCATGCGGGCTGGCGTGGAGCCCTGGCCGCGGCGGATCTGGTGGTCGGCGACCACGGTTCGGTGTCGGTCTACGCCGCCGCGCTGGGCATCCGGTTCCTCGCAGTGGGCGGCAACCGCACCGAGGCGGACCCACGCTCGCCGAACTTTGCCCTGTTCGATGTCCGGATTCCGCTCGACCTGGCCGGTGACGTGCGCGCGCAGGTGGAGACGGGGGTGCCACCCGCCAACGTGTCCGCGGCGCAGGAAATCGCCGACCACATCATCGGCAACCGCGGCCAGGCCCGGAAGACGCTGTGGCAGGCCCTCTACGGCATGTTGGACCTGCCACCACAGAGCGAACGACTTCGCGACCACCCGGTCCCTGATCCGGTGCCGTTGCCCACTCCTGGCATCTCTGCCTACCGGATGACCGCCGGGCTCTACGAAGCAACCTCGACGACCGGGCGCATTGTGCTCGAACGGTATCCCGCGGTGGTCGGCCAGCACCGGTGGTTCGAGGGTGGCGACGACTCCTTCCTGGTGATCTCGGATGAGGTAGTCGATCGGCACTTCCGCCAGCAGGCCGAGATCGTGGTGCGGGAAACACCGCAGTACCGGCCGGCGGCGATTCACTGGACGAACAGCCCGCACCACCAGGCGTGCATGGTCATGGCCGCGGCCACCGTCGGCGGCAGTGTCGTGCGCCTGTTCACCGGGGCAGGCTGGCTGTTCGAGGTGAACGCGACGCCGCTGATCGCCGCCGCCGCGGTCTACGCCTGGCGCCGGTCGAACCGCAGCTGCCACTCGACGCTGAAGCTGGGCGTCCGGTGGGGTGGCATGACTGAGGAAGCTCTTGAGGTCCGGCTGCTCAGCTAGCCGCGGCACCCGTCCTGACCGCACTGCGCTCAGTCGCTCGCCCGGGTGCCCCGGACCAGCCAGTCGTGGACAACGGCCAGTCTCGGGCTCCCGGTTTCCTGGTACAACTCGGCAAGTCGCCGCGCCGAACTCTCGAACAGCTTCGGGTCCGGGTCCTGTTCGGCGACCTCGACCAGTGTCTCCAGCGCCAGCGCCTCCTTGATCGGCTGAGCGCGATCTCTGGTCACGGCCACCGCCTGGATGAGCGCGCTTCGCGCCTCCGCGGTGCGGCGCAGCTTTCCGTAGGCACTGCCCAGGACAACGCGAACCCGGGCCGCCAGCATGTCGTCGCCGAGTTCCTGGCTGTCACGCAACGCATCAAGCAACAGCGGCACTGCTTGGGCCGCCCGTCCACTGCGGGCCACCACATCGCCGAGGTGATACGCCTGGATAGCAGCGCCCCGGAGTTCGCCGATCTTCTGATAGATCCGGCGGGCGGCGCGGAACTCCTTGCCTGCGCGGCCGTAACTCCCTTCATCGCGGTACAACAGGCCGCGCGACTCGGTCACGACCGCCCTGGTCCGTGGGTCCTCGGCGGCGCGGGCGACCGCCCAGGCCCGATCAAGCTCCTCGCCGGCCCTGGCGAAATCGCTCAGGCCCAGGTAAGCCCGGGCGAGCTGATTGCGCATCCGCACTTCCACCGTCTGGTCTTCGCATTCCTGCGCGGCGATGACACCGAGCTGATGTGTCTCGATCCAATCCGCGTAGTGCTTGTGACTGTCGTAGAGCGCCCACAGCGCTTCGCACAGCTGCCAGACATGTTCATGCCAGAGCCGTCCTGCCGCGATACGGCAGGCGCCGAGCAGATTGCTGCGTTCCAGCTCGAACCAGGTCATCGCCGAAGCAGGGCTGAACGAGATCGGCCACCGGCTCACGTCGACTTCTGCGCAACGCCAGCGATTTTTTCCCAACACGGCACGGTCCGCGGCCGCGGCTCCGGTCAGATACCAGGAAATCACCGCACGCTGACCGATGGCGATCTCGTCCATTGATTCCTCACGTTCCAGCCATCGTCGCGCGTGCAGCAACACCAGATCGTGCAGCCGATAGCGTTCCAGGCCACGTTCCTCAACCAGGTTCGACTCGCACAGGGTGGCGAGAATTTCCGCGGCCGCCTCCTCGTCCACGCCGAATCCGACCGCCACTGCCGGCAGGTCAAAATCAAGACCGGGCAACAAGGCCAGCCGCCGGTAACCACGGCGAATCGGCTCCGGCAAATCCAGATACACCGCGTCGAACACGAGTTCCACCTGGTGGTCTTCGGCCATGGCGAGCCGGCTGAGCCGAAAGCGTTCGTCGGCCAGTTCACGCACCAGTCGATCGACCGGCCAGCAGGGCCGTTGCGCCAGCCGCGCGCCGGCGATGCGCAACGCGAGCGGCAACCCGCCGCACTGCCGCGCCAGTTCGCGCAGCGCCTCGGTTTCGGTGTGCGCGCGGGCCACCGGCAACATGTGCACAACCAGCGCTGAGGCGTCCTCATGGTCCAGCGGCTGGATCTCCAGCAGCATCGCGCCGTCTATCAACAGGCCGCTGAGCCTGCTGCGGCTGGTCACGATCACCGCACTCGCCGCCGAACCAGGCAGCAGCGGTCGCACCTGGGCAGCCTGGTCGACGTTGTCCAGCAGCACCAGCATGGGTGCGGCGGCGGTCCGGGTGCGGAACAACGCGGCCCGCTCCGCGAGATCCGCCGGGATGTAGTCGTCGTGCACGCCCATTGCCCGGATGAAGGCGCCGAGCACATCGCTGACCTCGACGCTCCCCCGCTGCCGATACGCGGCCAGATCGGCGTAGAGCTGTCCACCTGGGAACTCGACACTGTGCCGTCGAGCCCAGTGCAGGCCGACCGCGGTTTTGCCGACGCCGCCCATGCCACTGACCACCACGACGCCGGGACGGTCCCGATCCCCGCCGAGTAGCAGGTCGGAAAGCCGCCGCAACTCGGGTCCCCGGTTGACGAAACCGTGTGGTCCCGGCGGTAGTTGCCGCGGTGGTGCGAAGACCGGCGCCTGGGCAGTGATCACAAGACCGCCGATGCTGTTCGCCTGAATGACCGTGCCGTGGACTGGTCCGGACATCCGGTTGTCGGTGGCTGGATCTGACCTCCGTCGATCATGGTCATCGTCCGCTACCGACTTCATCGCCCGGCTCTCCACCCGGATTCCCCGTGGTGACCAGCTGGTCGGGCGCACACGGCATCTCGGCCTCCCAGGGTGGCGTCACCGAGTTCAGAGCCGAAAGTACGGCATTCCACCCCTGCTGCACCTGGCCCGAAGGAGTGCCACGACAAATATCGCCCATCCAGGCTGACCTGCCGGTCTGTGGTTGCTGAGGGTGACACCGGGCCGGGCAGTTTCATCGCCCTGCTCCTCCCTCTGTACCGCTGTCCGCTTCATCATTCGGCAGCGGGCGTGGCCGTCGTTACCAGTTCGTAGACCTTCCACCCGATCGCCCGGTCAAGCTCGGCCGTTTGCCCGGACCCGCTACGAGAATCACCGGCTGGTTGATCGCGGTCGGAGTTCTGGTCAAACGGGACGCGGAGCGGGCGGCGGTGAAACAAGTGCTCAGTGTCCGGACTTTCCGCGAACCCGCGGGCGTTGATCCACGGCGAGGGTGGCCAGTGACTCAAGAAGGAGCCGAGGGTGAGCGCGGAGCCGATCGACAGCCCGACGGGGTGGGTCCGGGAGCACATCGACCGGTACGTCTCCTCCGACGGCGTCCAGGGCCACGAGTGGAACGGCACCACCACGTTGCTGCTGACCACCACCGGGCGGCGCAGCGGGGAGCCACGACGAACGGCGCTGATCTACCAGCGGGCCGGCGCGGACTACGTGGTGGTGGCCGCCCAGGGTGGGGCGCCGACGCATCCGGCGTGGTACCTGAACCTCCAGGCGCGGCCGGAGGTCCAGGTTCAGGTGGCCGGGGACCGGTTCACCGCGCGGGCGCGGACCGCGGATGAGGCGGAGCGGGCGCGGTTGTGGCCGGTGATGACCGAGGCATGGCCGGACTACGACCAGTACCAGACCCGGACCTCGCGGCGGATTCCGGTGGTGGTGCTGGAGCGGGTCTGAGTCACCAGCCCGGTCCGGTGAGCAGGCGGTGCACGTGGGTCTTGTGCATCGGGTCGTACAGGTCGAACTGCTCGACCAGGCCGGGGCCGCGGCGGCCGTCCAGCAGGACCTCGCGGATCACCTCGATCAGCGGCGGGACGGTCCTGGTCAGCAGCAGCGGCATCAGCAGTTGCTCCTGGCCCTCGGCGAGCAGGTTGTTGCGGACAGCGCAGTCCAGGAACTGGGCCAGGGCGCGGCGCTGGGCGGTCTCGCCGACGCGGACCCTGGCGGCGGTGTCGGCCAGCGCGGCCAGGTCGAGCAGCGGGTCGCCCGCGTGCAGGGCGCCGAAGTCGAGCAGGCCCAGCACCTGCGGGTCGCGGCCGCCGGAGAGCACGAACTGCTTGGCGCACAGGCTGCCGTGCACCGCCGCGGCCACCTGGCGCGGGCGGATCGCGGCCATCAGGCCCTCGGCGGCCACCACGCCGCGCAGCATGGCCGCGCAGGCCCGGCCCCAGTCGTCGGTGCGGTGCGCGGCCACCGGCAGCAGCTCGGTCCTGGCCTGCTCCACCGCGCGCCGCCAGTCCGCGGGCTCAGGCCTGATCACCGCGGCCAGTGCGGTGACCAGGTGCGCCGGGATCTCGTCCAGGCTGGCGCGTAGCCGCAGACCGGCCCGGACCACCGCGACGATCTGGTCCTGACCGGCGTGGTTGGGCACCGCGCCCTTGAGCATGGGGGTCAGTTCGCAGGCCAGGTCGTCCCGCCAGGAGACAGTGCCGCCGTCGGCGGCGGGCACCGGGTTGGGTGCGGGCACGCCGTGCCGCCGGCAGTGCGCCATCACCTTCTGCCGTAAGGGATACAGCGCCGGCGCCACCTGCTCAGCCGGATCCAGCCGGATCTTGAGCACATGCGGGTGACTGCGGGCGTGCACCAGCCAGGAATCGCCGGTGGTCCGGCCCAGCCAGTCGGTGAGGGGGTTGAGTGGGACCCGGGCCCACTCCGGACCCCAGCCCCTGGTCAGCGCCGCGCGAACCCAGTCGGCGTCGATGCGGGTGCGAGTGTCGAGCTTCTGCGTCAAGGAGGGCCTCCGCCATTTCACACAGTCGAGCCTGGTTCCAGCCCCCGAATGGCGGATACGGGGGATGTTGGTGACAGTCTGACGCTGAATCCGCGTCTCCGCCATCCACAGGGCGACCGATGCGTGCGCCCCCGGACGGCGGTAGCCCTTCGACCAGTGACTGCGCCCGACTGGCTCCAGCACAGGGGCGGAGTACGTCAGGATGGGTGGCGGACATGATCGATGAGCACGGGGGGATCCGGGGTTGAGCGGGTGGCGGGCGCGACCGGCGGCACAGCGGTTGCGGGTGACCGTTGGGTCCACTGTGGACGGTCATCCGGTCGAGGTGGACCTGAAACCGCCGTCGCTGGGCGGGATCGGCGCGCACGGGCTGCTGACCGGGATCTCGGCCGCGGTCCGGCTCGATCTGCTGCACACGCTGCTGGGCGGGCTGATCGGCACGCACGCCCCGGACACGCTGCAACTCGTGCTGGTCGACGGTGCGGACGAGCATCTCTTCGAGCCCTACTACCGGGCCCCGCACCTGGCCGATCAGGCCCTGGCCCATGGCCGGTCACACCTGATCGAGGCGCTGGCCGCGACCAGCGCCACCCGCAGGCGGCTGTTGCGCGAGCACGGCATGCGCACCCTGCACGACTACGACCGGGCCCGGCACTACCGGCCGGAGCTGCCAGTGCTGCTGCCGCTGGTCGTGCTGGTGCACCGGCTCAGCCTGATCCACCGGGAGGGGCCGGAGCTGACCGAGCTGCTGCGCACGCACTGCGCGGCCTGGCGGGACCACGGCATCCACCTGCTGGTGGCCGAGGACCGCCTGGCGGATGTGCCAGCGGAACTGGACGGCTACTTCGGCTTCGAGCTGGCCACCGGTAATCACGGGGCGCAGCTGCGGGTGCCGGGCCGGGAACCGGTGCCGTTCACCCCGGCCGCGCCGCCGGAGCCGACGGCGCTGCTGGCCGGGATGCCGCCGCCGGCCGGACAGTGGTTCGCCCCGCCGAAGGAGATCGACTTCGGCGACCTGACCTCGCTGGTGCAGACCGAGGAACGTGGTCTGCAGGCCGAACTGGCCAGCAGGCACAGCGTGCTCGTGGGCGAGTTGCTAGGCCCGGAGCGCGGGCGCTCGTTCCAGGTCCCGGTGCAGTTCGGGCAGGTGCTGGTGGTGGGGGCGGAGCGGCTGGGCGTGCCCAGGGTGCTGCGCTCCTTCGCGCTGGGCATGGCGTTGCACCGGACTCCGCGCGAGCTGCGGCTCTACCTGCTTGATTTCAACGGCAGTTCGCTGACCGGGCTGGCCGGGCTGCCGCACGTGCGGGTCGCGGTCAGTGGCGCGGACGACAGCCTGCGGGACAAGACCAGGGCCGAGCTGGCCGGACTGATCAAGTACCGCGAGCAGCTGTACCACCGCCACCCAACACCTGAGCAGCGCGCCGAGACCGACGAGCCCACCGCGGTCGCGGTGATCGTGCACGGGTGGCCCGATCCCGAGCTGCACCCGGAGCTGGCCAGCCTGCTGCCGCAGCTGGTGCTGCGCGGTCAGGCGGTGGGGGTGCACGTGGTGCTCGGCCTGCACCGGTGGGCGGACCTGGAACCCCGGCTGCACGGCGCGTTCCGGCACCGGCTGGAGCTGACGCTGGACGATCCGGACAGTTCGCCGCTGTCCGGCCGGGCGCCGCGGCTGGGGCCGATGCGCGGCCGGACCGGCACGGGCCAGCTCTTCGCCATCGCCGAACCGCGGTACGCCGGCCGGGACCTGGCGCCGGAGATCGCCGCGGCCTGGCCGCACCCGGTGCAGCGGCTGACCGCATTGCCCTACCAGGTGGTTTACCCCGAGCTGACCGGCGATGACCGCAGCCACAAGCTCGGCCTGGTGGAGGGCTCCGGGCTGACCTTCACCCTGGACACCCGGCACCTGGCCTGCTTCGGCGATCCGGAGAGCGGGCGCAGCACACTGATCAAGACCTTCCTGCGCGGACTGGTCGCGCTGAAGAGCCCGGAACAAGCCAGGGTGGTCGGCGTGGACTACCGGCGGACCTGGTTCAACGCCTACTGCGAGGGGATGTTGCTGGAGTACATCCGGGATCCCGGCAAGTTCGAGACGGTCCTGGCCGAGATCCGGCAGTCCCTGGACCTGCGCCGCACCGCCGAGCACGGCTGGAAGGGCCCGGACCTGTACCTGGTGATCGACGACTACGACCTGTTGTCGACCAAGTCCCGGCACCAGCTGGCGCCGCTGCTGGCCGATGCGGACAAGACCGGGTTCCACCTGGTCCTCGCGGGGCGGCATCCGGCCCAGCTGGACGAGGTCACCAAGGAGCTGGACCGCGCGGACACCACCGTGCTGGCGCTCAGCGGCGGGTTGCCGACGCCGACGCCGGTGACCAGGATCATCACCCGGCCGCTGCCGCCGGGACGGGCGCTCACCCGGCGCGGGTATACCGAGGAGACGGTGCAGATCACGTGGACGGAGTAGGGGGAGCTGTGGCGGAGACCTGGCCGGTAGTGCCGGTGGGACAGCGGTTGCGGGTGCCGGTGGGGTCCACTGTGGAGGGTCAGCCGGTGGCGGTGGACCTGAAACCCCGTGCGCTGGGCGGGATCGGCGCGCACGGACTGATCACCGGGCTGAGCGAGGAGGCCAGGGGCGAGGCGCTGCGCGCGTTGCTGCTGGGACTGGTCGGCACGCATTCGCCGGACACGCTGAACCTGTTCCTGCTGGACGCGGGCGACGGCGCGGTCTTCACCGGGTTCGAGACCGTGCCGCAGCTCGCGCACCTGCTCACCGGGCCGGACGCGGCCGCGCACGTGCTGACCGCGTTGCGCGCGGAGAGCACCAGACGGGCGGAGTTGTTGCGGCAGCGCACAATGCGCACCCAGCACGACTACGAGCGGGCCCGGCACTACGACCCCGCACTGGACCCGATGACCACGCTGGTCGTGGTGGTGAACCGGCTGCTGAAGCTGGACCGGCTGGCGCCGAGGCTGATCGAACTGATCAAGGACGAGGCACCGGGCTGGCAGGACCGGGGCGTGCACCTGGTCGCGACCGCGGACCAGGTCACCGACCTGCCGAGTGGGCTGGCCAAGTACTTCGGCTTCGAGCTGAACATCCGGGACAGCGATCTGGTGCTGTGGCCCTCGGGGCAGGATCCCGTTGTCTGCCAGCCACTTCCGCCGGTCGAGGTGGCCGAGGGCCTGGCCGGATTGCCCTTCGGTGGCGCGATCCCGGAGCCGCTGCTGCTGCCGCCACTGGCCGAGCGGATGGCCCTAGACGCCCTGCTGCCACCACTGGCCACCAGCGAAGAACTCGGCCTGCACTGTCCCGGTGAGCCGCGGCTGGCCCCGGTGGTCGGCCTGGTGGACCGGCGCGGCGAACGGCGACGGGCGCCGTTCCGGCTGGATCTGTCCACAGGGGACGGTCACGCGCTGGTCGTCGGCGATCCGTCCGCCGGGGTCGAGGAGGTGCTGCACAACGCCGCGCTCGGCCTGGCGCTGGCCAACACCCCGGCCCACCTCCAGCTGTATGTGCTGGACTTCGCCGGGGAATCGCTGCTCGGGCTGCGCGAGCTGCCGCACACCAGGGTGGCCGCCGGATACCAGGACTTCTCCCTGCTGTGGCACACCGCCACCGACCTCGCCGCGCTGGTCGACCGGCGGGAACTGGCCCGGCGCAACGGAACCGCCGAGCGGGAACCGGCCGCGGTGGTGGTCATCGTGCACGGCTGGTACGGCCTGCGCCGCACCACGAATGCGCACGACGCGGTGTGGGACCTGATCTGCCGCGGTCCCGGGGTGAACGTGCACGTGCTGCTGGGCATCCACCGCTGGGCCGAACTGGACGGCGCGCTGGCCGACGCCTTCAGCACCCGGCTGGAACTCCGGCTGTCCGCACCGCACTACTCGGCGGTGGATCCGGTGCTGGCCAAGCGGATCTCCGGCCGCGGGCACGGGCTGACCGGTCAGGCCGAGCCGTTCCTGGCCGCGCTGCCGGTGTTCCAGGACGACGCCCAGCCGGTGGCAGCCATCGACAAGGTGTGGACCGGGGACCGGCCGAAGCAGTTGCGGCCGCTGCCCAGGATGCTGCCGATCGGCGAGGTGCCTGCGGACGAGCGGTGGCCGCTGGGGGTGCTGGAGGGCGAACTCCAGGGCTTCGGGTTCGGCGCGAAGCAGCACCTGCTGTGCTTCGGTGACTACGAGAGCGGGCGCACGAACGTGCTGCGCGCGCTGCTGCACCACCTCACCGCCTCGCTCACCCCGGACAAGGCCCTGGTCGCCGGGATCGACCCGCGCCGGAACTGGCTCGGCGCGGTGGAGGGCGACTCGCTGCTCACCTACCTGACCCAGACCGGCAAGATGGCGGTCCCGATCGGCGAGATCCGGGACTCCCTGGTCAAGCGGCGCGACGAGGGCCGCGGCACCGGGCCCGACCTGTACCTGGTGATCGACGACTACGAGATCATCCAGCGCGCCGAGGTGCTGGACGTGCTGGCCGACCTGGTGCCGCACGCCGGGAACATCGGACTGCACCTGATCATCGCCGGGCGCTACCTGAGCCGCACCGATCCGCTGCTCAACGCGGTGAACTACGGCGAGACGATGGTGCTGCTGCTCAACGGCGACCCGGCGACGCCGGATGTGATCACCGGTCTGAACCCGTACACGCTGCCGCCGGGCTGCGCCCAGCTCTACCGGGACAACCGGCCGACGCAGCTGGTGCAGGTGGGATGGGTCCCCGAGCAGTGAGCGGCGGTCCGGCATGATCGGCGCGTGAGTACCAGCGCGCCCCGGTCCGGGGGTCCCTCCGCCCTGATGCTGCCGGTCATGATGATCGTGGTCATCGGCGGGGTGGCCGGGCTCGGTTTCCTGGCCGGACTCGGTCCCGCCGCGGTGCTCGGCGCGTTGTCCGCGATGTTCTGCCTGATCGCGGCCTTCGGCGGCGCGCTGTGGCCGGATCTGAAGCTGCTCGCGGTGTTCGCGCCTGCCATGGTGCTGGTGGTGGCCGGGCCGCGGTTGCTGGCCGAGGTGTCGGTGGCGGCGGCCATCGCGGTGCTGACCGTGATCGTGTTCGCGGTGGCCTTGCTGCCCACCTTCGGGCCGCGGTTCATCACCGTCGGGCTCGGGCTGGGCATGGGCGCGCTGTTCGGGTACGCCTTCCAGACCACCGGCACCGCGGGCGTCTGGCAGGTGGTGTTCGCGCCCGCGCTCGGCGTCGGCGTGGTGCTCGTGTTCCGGCTGCTGCTCGGGCTGCGGGATCCGGACAAGCCGACCAGGGCGGCGGTGGCCGGGATGCTCACCGCCACCGATGTGCGCGGGCCGGACGCGGCGATCCGGGCCTGGCGCGGGGACCGGCAGCGCCAGTGGCTGGGTCAGGTGCTCGACGGCGGACTGCGCTACCGCACCAAGCTTTTCCTGCTCACCGACCGGGTGCACCAGCTCGACGAGGCACTGGCCGGGCAGCTGCGGACGGTGCTGGACGCGGCCAAGGCCGAGGCCGCCGCGCTGGCCGCCGCGGTGGTCGACGGCGGCGAACCGCCCGCGCCGCAACGACCGGCCACCCCGGCCGCGCTGCCAGGGGAGACCTCGGCGATGGTGATCACGCTGTGGGACGGCCTGGACCGGGTGCGGACCGCGCTGACCGATCGGGACCGGCGGCCGACCACCTCCCGGCTGGGCGCGGAGTACCCGGGTGAGCGGCTGATCGAGGCGATCTCCTGGCAGTCCGCCCAGTTCCGGCATGCCCTGCGCTGCGCGATCGGTGTGCTGCTGGCCCTGCTCATCGCCGCTCAGCGACCCGGCGACCCGCTGATGCCATCCTTCCTGATGGCGGTGTTCATGATCATGCAGCCGGACTGGCGGGCCAGCGCGCTCAAGGCCTGGCAACGTGCGGCAGGCACCCTGCTCGGCGCGCTCGCCCTGGTCGCGGTGCTGTGGGTGCTGCCGCAGGCCGCGCTGATGCCGATCGGGCTGGTCGCGATGATGATCGGGTTCGGCTTCCAGCAGCGCTATCCGATCATCTTCAACGGCTGCATGGTGCTGATGCTGGTCGGCATGAACGCCACCACCCGGCACCTGGACCCCGGGCCGGTGCTGGTGGAGTACGTGCTGCTGATCGTGCTCGCGGTGGGCATCGGGCTGCTGTTCGGCTTCGCCGTGGTGCCGGGCATGCGCACTCCGCCCCCGCTGGAGCGGCTGCGCCGGGCCACCGAGGGCGCCAGGGCCGGGCTGGCCGCGATCACCGAGCGGCTCGGGCAGTCCTGGGCCGAACTGGATGTGCGCTCGCTGATCCGGGATCAGCGCCGCAGTGCCGCGCAGCTGCACGAGCTGCTCGGCGGTCAGCTCAAGGGCCGGGACGACACCGAGGTCAACCGGACCGCGCTGGCCCAGGCCGACGACGCGTTGCGCGGGCTGCGCAGCGGCACCGCCGGACTGCTCATGCACGGCGGCGATCCGGCGCTGACCAGGGACACCCTGGACTGGCTGGTGCGCGCGCTCGGCGAGACCGAGCAGGTGGCCGAGCCGCCGGAGCCGCGCACCGAGGAGCAGCGGCTGCTGATCGACAGCCTGGCCGCGGACGTGGTCGGCCTGCGCCGAGCCACCTCGATGCTCAGCCCGGGATAGGGCGGCCGAAGTACGTGAGGATCGTCTCCCTGCTGTCCCGGGGGCCGGTCTTGTTCCGCCGCTGGTGGCCGCACTTCTCGCAGCGCTGCACCACGAAGTAGGCGTCCTTGTGGATGCCCGCGGCCACCGGCGGCATCAGTCCGCCGCAGGTCGCGGCCCGGTCACCCGGGTTGACGTCCACGTGCCGGGACCACAGGCAGTGCGGGCAGTGGTTGGTGTAACCGTTGCCACGCACGGTGCGCTCGCAGTGACCGCAGGTGAAGTCCTCGATCCGCCGGGTGAACCTGGCGGCCCCCGCGCCGGAATCGGTCGCGTCCTCGTACTTAGGCATGGCTATCCTCACCGCGTGACCACGGTCGATAAGCGGCAACCGGTGACGACCAGGCGGTCGGCACGGGTCGGTCTGTCGCGCCCACTCGGCTTGCTCCTCGCCCTCGGTGTGCTGCTGCTGATGTCCGTGCTGTCCATCATGGTCGGCAGCACCGACCTGGGTTTCGGCGAGGTCTTCCGCGCGGTGTTCCGGCCGGACGACCCGGATTCCAGCGCCATCGTGCAGGGCCTGCGGATGCCGCGCACCGGCTTCGGCCTGGCGGTTGGCGCGGCGCTGGGCCTGGCGGGCGCGCTGATGCAGGGCGTGACCCGCAACGCGCTGGCCGATCCGGGCATCCTCGGGGTCACCTCGGGTGCGGCCTTCGGGGTGACGCTGTCCGCGCTGCTGGGCGGACTCGGTTCGTTCTACGGCTACGTGTGGTTCGCCTTCGCCGGAGCACTGCTGGCCACCGTGATCGTCTTCGGCCTGGGCAGCCTCGGCCGGGACGGCGCGCGCCCCGCCAAACTCGCGCTGGCCGGGGCGGCGGTCTCGGCGATGCTCAACTCGATGGTCTCCGCGGTGCTGCTGCTGGACGCGGCCACGCTCAACCGGTACCGGTTCTGGGCGGTCGGCGCGATCAACGGCCAGGATCCCCAGGTGCTCGGCCAGCTGCTGCCGTTCCTGCTCGTCGGCGCGGTGCTGGCGTTCGCGGTCAGCCCGGCGCTGAACAGCCTGGCACTGGGTGAGGATGTGGCCAAAGCGCTGGGGCACAACGTCGGGCGGATCCGGGTGATCTCGATCATCGCGATCACTTTGCTGGCCGGCGCGGCCGCGGCCGCCTGCGGACCGATGGTCTTCCTCGGCCTGGTGGTGCCGCACATGGCCCGGCAACTCACCGGGCCGGACCACCGCTGGGTGCTGGTCTACTCGGCCGTGCTGGCGCCGATCCTGTTGCTGGCCGCGGACATCCTCGGCCGGGTGCTGGCCCGGCCGGAGGAACTCCAGGTCGGGATCATCGTGGCCTGCCTCGGCGCGCCCTTCTTCATCGCGCTGGTCCGCCGCCAGCGCCTCCCGGAGCTGTGATCGTGACGACCACCGTGAAGCTGGGCAACCGGGTCCGCGTCAGCGTGATCTCGGCGCTGCTGGGCGCGCTGACCCTGCTGATGTTCTGCGTCAGCCTCGCCGTCGGCGAGTTCCAGTTGGGCCTGGACGAGGTGGTGGCCGCGCTCGGCGGCGTCGGCGACTACTCCACCTTGCTGGTGGTGCAGGAACTCCGGCTGCCAAGGGCGCTGGTGGGGCTGCTGGTCGGGCTGGCCTTCGGCCTCTCCGGCGCGCTGTTCCAGTCGCTCACCCGCAATGCGCTGGCCAGCCCCGACCTGATCGGCATCACCGGCGGCGCGAACGTGGTCGTGGTCGCGGGCACCGCGCTCGGCCTCGGCAGTGGACTCGGCGTGCCGCTGCTGGCGTTGCTGGGTTCGCTGGCCTCGGCCTTCGCCGTGTACACCCTCGCGTGGAAGCGTGGCACCACCGGCTACCGGATCGTGCTGGTCGGTATCGGCGTGCAGGCGGTGTGCACTGGCGCGACGAGTTATCTGTTGCTGCGCCTGGGGGTTTACGACGCCCAGGGCGCGATGGTGTGGCTCACCGGCACGCTCAACGCACGCGATTTCGGCCACGTGGCCTGGATCGGGGTGGCCGTCGCGGTGCTGCTGCCGCCCACCCTGTTGCTGCGCCGCTGGCTGGACGCGTTGCAGTTCAACGACGACACCGCCACCGGGCTGGGCATCCCGGTGCAGCGGGCCAGACTCTCGCTCGGCCTGATCGCGGTCGGCCTGGCCGCGGTGGCCACCGCGGCCGCCGGACCGGTCGTCTTCGTCGCACTGGTCTCCCCGCAGCTCGCGCTGCGGCTGTGCCGGTCGGCGACCCCGCCCCTGCTGGCCTCCGGGCTGGCCGGGGCCCTGCTCCTGCTCGTCAGCGACCTGATCGCCCGGACCCTGCTGCCCGCCGAACTGCCGGTGGGCGTGGTGACCGGGGTGGTCGGGGCGCCGTTCCTGTTGTGGCTGCTGGCCAGGGCCAATCGCGCCAACGCCGGCTGAAAGGAAAGAACATGCTGGGAAGCACCCGTCGACTGCTGCGAGGGGGCGCCCTGCTGGCCGCCGCCGGACTGCTCGCCGCCTGCGGCGCCACCGCCCCGACCGGCGGCGGCTCGTGGGAGTTCACCGACGACCGCGGCGAGAAGATCAGCCTGCCGGCCAAGCCGACCCGGATCGTGGCCCAGTCCGCGGCCGCGGGCACGCTGTGGGACTTCGGGGTCAAGGTCACCGGCGTGTTCGGCCCGCAGAAGCTGGCCGACGGCCGCACCGACCCGCAGATCGGCAACGTGGACCTGAACTCGGTGCAGTCGGTTGGCTCCACCTACGGCGAGTTCAACCTGGAGAAGTTCGCCTCGCTGCGGCCCGAGCTGACCATCACCACGATGTATGACGACACGCTCTGGTACGTGCCGGACACCGCCAAGGACAAGGTCAAGCCGACCGCCGGGATCAAGATCGGCGGCAAGCCGATCCCCGAGGTGCTGTCCCGGTTCAGCGCGCTGGCGCAAGCACTCGGCGCGGACGTCAAGGGCGGTCCGGTGGCCACGGCCAAGGCCGAGTTCGACAAGGCCGAGGCCGGCCTGCGCGAGGCGGCCAAGGCCAAGCCGGGCCTGAAGATCCTGGTGGTCAGCGCGACCAAGGACGACCTGTACCTCGTGCGTCCGCAGGAGTCCGGCGACCTCAAGTACTTCCGCTCCCTCGGCCTGGACATCTACGAGCCCAAGTCCGGCGCGGAGTACTTCCAGAAGGTCAGCTGGGAGCAGGTCCGGGAGTTCCCGGCCGACCTGGTGCTGGTGGACAACCGGGAAGCCCAGGCGCTGACCCCGACCCAGATGGCCGGGATCAGCACCTGGAAGCTGCACCCCGCGGTGCAGGCCGATCAGGTCGGACCGTGGTTCGCCGCGGCCCCGATGAGCTACCAGTCCTTCGCCAAGGTGATGAACGAGCTGGCCGAGCTGGTCCGCCGCTCGCGCACCGACGTGGTCAGCTGAACCGATCGCAACACAGCGGGGCCGTCCGGACCGGGTGGCCCCGCTGTCCCCTAGGCCGCATCGACCAGGTTCAGCCCAGGAAGCCCCTCGAAATGCCGCTTGTTGGCAGTCAGCAGCGGCGCCTGGTAGTAGATCGCGCAGGCTGCGATCCAAAGATCATTTGTATTGTCGCGATGAGCCAACGCATGACCGTTCAGGCACGCCGTACTTCTCAGCTCGCCCCACAGCTTGGGAAGATTGGCGTCATACGGAAGCACCACGCATCTCCGCACAGCACCTTCCAGCGCCGTCACTCGGCGCTCGCCCCAGCCAGCCTTGTAGGCACCGAAATAGATCTCGCCGACAGACGTGAAGGTCAACGCGGGGATTTTCCCGATCAGAAAACTTGAGTAGCCGGATGCCTGCGGCCTCGCAAAGGCAAGGTTCGAGAAAACATCCGTATCCAGTATTACGTGTTGCACTAGTCAGGACCTCGCCGACATTGCACCATTCACAAACTGATCAAAGTCATCGTCGCCCAGATCAGAGAGCTTCCCGAACTCCGAAAGACTCGTCACCGGACGCACTTCTTGTTCTTCGGCAAGCTGACCGAGATCACGGCGGCTCGCCTCGTCAACTATGGAGATACTGAGCAGATCCAGCGTTCTGATTCGACCATCAGGCTGCGTTTCCGCCACTCCGGTCACCATGACCATCGAGTCCATCGCGGCCAGGATCCTGTCCCTGAGATCCTGATCAAAGGTGCAGGGGATAGACGCATCCCAGGTGTCAACTCTGCATCTCAGCGCGGCTGGCGCGAAATCTCCCTCATGCAGGCGGCCAACAATAGCCACCTCATCCCGCTGCACGAGACGACGCAGCGCACGAACGCGCCCACGAAAGACGTCATCAATCCTGACCGTAGGACCGCCCCGCCGGGAAATCTCCAAGAACGCGATCGAACCCGGCGATATACCACCAGAGAGACGAATAAGGCCATCGAGAACCTGGGGCGTGAATTCGCTCGGACTCTCAGAAATTCCTCGGGAGACCTGCTCCACACCAGCAAAGAAGGCATCAAGCGAGCGCTCAAGCAATCCGTGATCAAATATCACATCAGCCGGTGCCGATATCTCCAGAACGGTCGAGCCGGTCTTGAAACCAGTCAATTCAAGCCGAACGGCATCCACAACCTCACGAGGTCGCCTGCCAGCGCCACCCGACGCCCCCAGAATCACATGGGCAATTCTCTCCATGGTGGCCTGAAACTCACCCGCAATGCGAGCCATTTCAGCAAGCGGAAGCCGACCGCCTTGAGCAGTAGGCCCAACAGCCCTGAGCGTGATTTCTGACTGCTCCACAGCGATCCCCTCCTCACCGGCCGCTCGCGTTTCACTGGACCAGCACCACTGTAGACCGGCGGTACCGCGGAACCCGTTGATCGTTACCAATGTGACAGGGCAACCCAGATCTAGCACCCGACCGGGCGCATCCAACTCCGACGATCAGGGCCCACCGTCACCGACAGTAGAGGAATCTCGCTGCCTTCGATCAAATTTCTCCAGCTCGGTAGGCACAAGACCACTAGCTGACAAGAACGGCTCGCCCATCACAATGATGGACGAGCCGTCCTGCGGAGCCCTCGCGCTCAGTCAGCAGGAGGTGGCGGCGGGCACCCCGGCGAACCGGGACTTCAGCCAGTCCACCGCCATCGGCACCCCCGCGATGTTGCCCAGGATGTGCTCGGTGAGGTGGGTGGTGCGCCATTCCACCGTGGCGCCGCGGGCGCAGTAGTCCGCGAGCAGTGGTTTGGCGATCTTGAACGGGATGACCTCGTCGAAGTCACCGTGGAAGAGCAGCACCGGCGCGGTCGGCTTGTGACTGCCCGGCACATCCGCTGCCAGCCGGGCGTCCCAGCGCGGGTCCTTGATCGGATCCGGGACCGTGGTCAGGTCCTTGAGCCACTTGAACGCGCCGGTCAGCAGCATGGTGCCGATGATGCACTCGGTGCGCTGCTTGGCGATCAGCTTCTTGCCGGCCTCGTTGATGAACTGCTCGGGCAGGTCGGGGTAGGCGCCCATGTGCCCGGAGACCGCACCGATCATCAGCGCGGAGAACGGTCCGCCGTCGATGATCGGGAACAGCTGGCGCAGATCGCGTGGGATGCCACCGGCGACCACGCCTGCCACCTGGAGTTCCGGCGCGTAGCTGGGCTGCAGCTCACCGGCGTGGCTGGCGGCCTGGCCGCCCTGGGAGTAGCCGTAGATGCCCACCGGGCCGACCCCGAGTTCCGGTCCGGGGGTCTTCTGCGCGGCGCGGGCCGCGTCCAGCATGGCGTGCCCGGCGGCCGGGCCGACCGCCATCGTGTGCGGGCCTGGCGTGCCGAGGCCCTGGTAGTCGGTGATCACCACGGCGAATCCGGCGAAGAGGAACTGGCCGATCAGGGCCACCTCGTTCTCGGTGCCGGTGCGCATCTTGTAGGAGGGCGCGCAAGTCTCGTGCAGGCCGTGCGCGCCGACGGCGTAGCTGACCAGCTGGCGTGGTTTGCCGGTGGACGGGGTGCGAGGCACCAGGATCGTGCCGGAGACCGCCATCGGCGCACCGGTGGCCGAGGTGGAGCGGTAGAGGATCTGCCAGGCCGAGACCGGCACCTCCAGACCAAGCACGGTGACCTTGACCTGACGGGATCGCAGCAGGTCACCGGGCTTGCCTGCGGGCAGCGGGTTCGGCGGCTGGTAGAAGGGGTCGGCGGAGGGCAGGGGTACCGCGGCCGGGGCTGCGGTGGCGGTGCCGGGCAGGGTGGTCAGCGCCAACGCGGTAAGCAGACAGGCGCTGAGCAGGCGGAGTCGGGGGGACGGCGACACGGGCGACCTCCTGGACGCTCGCTCTGGTAATCGAGATTTTCACACGCTAGGCCGTCCGGACCAGATGTGGCAATGGTCATGACCACTTAACAATCGAACACCCCCCGAACGATCTACGCTGGTCGTATGGCCCAGGAGACGGGGACCACCGCGCGCATCTACCGCGGCATGCGTCCCGAACAGCGCAAGGCCGACCGCCGAGCCCGGCTGGTCGAGGCCGCGCTGGAGCTGTTCACCACCGCCGGCTACCACGGCACCCGCATCGAGCAGCTGTGCACGCACGCCGGGGTCTCCACCCGCAACTTCTACGAGGAGTTCGCGAACAAGGAGGCCCTGCTGCTGAGCCTGCACAACGACATCAACGCGGTCGCGCTGCACCACGTGGTCGGCGCGCTGCGCACGCTGCCGGATACCGCGGACGCGCCGGAGCGCATCGGCACCCTGCTGGATGTGTTCATGGCCGACATCACCGCCGACCCGCGCAGGCCCCGGCTGGCCTACGTGGAGGCGGTCGGGGTGAGCCCGGCGATGGAGCGGCAGCACCAGCGCTGGGTGGCCGAGTGGACCACGCTGATCGAGGGCGAGGCCACCCGCGCGGCCAGCCGTGGCCAGGCCCCGGACCGGGACTACCACCTGATCGCGACCGCGCTGGTGGGCGCGGTGACCGGGCTGCTGCGGGAGTGGCAGGCGGCCGAGCGGCCGATGCCCGCGGCCGAGGTGACCGCGACCATGCGGCACCTGATGGTCGCCGCGATCACGACCCGCTAGACGTCGTAGTCCAGGCTGTACTTCACCGTGGTCTCGGTGTCGAAGACGATCGTGCCCTCGCCCTCGATGCCGCGGAAGCGGCCGGTGCCGCCGACGATGGCCGCGCGGTGGGTGTCCTGGCTGGCCAGCTTCCGGGTCACCCGGGCGGTGGTGTGGATCTCCGCGTTGTCCTGGAAGCGGAAGATGTGCAGGCACTGGGCCTCGATCAGCGGCGGCGCGTCCACGGTCAGCGCGACCACGGTGCAGTTGATGGTGAGCTTGCCCGCGGCTGAGCCGTCGGTGTTGGCCAGCTCGGACTGCACCGCGTAGCCGATGCCGGGCACCGGGAACACCGGCAGCGTGATCAGCTTGCGGGTGGCGGTGAAGTTGAGCGTGGTGCCGGGAGCGGCGGTGGCGGCTGGGCTGACGGCGACGGCCGCGAGCAGGGCGGCCAGTACGGCGGTTCGGCGCATCCGTCCACGCTAGGCGTCCACTGTGGACCTCAACAGCGTTCGCCACGGACGAGTGCGGGTTCCCGCTTCGGGGTGATCTCCGGCTGCGTTGCGTGCCGGCGCAGCCGCCAGGCCAGCACCAGCAACAGCACCACATGGGCGGCCAGCAGCAGCCGTTCGGTGAGGCCGCTGTAACCGCGTTCGCCGAACAGCCACAGCGGTCGCTCCAGCGGCAGGAAGGTGGCCAGGAAGGCCAGCACCCCGGCCAGTCCGAGCGCGGAGAGCACCCGCAGCGTGCGGGTGAGGCAGGCCCACTGCGGGTGCTCGCGGAACCGGGTGGCCAGCAGCAATCCGGCCAGTGGCAAGGTGATGAACCCGGTCAGCGCGGCGTAGCGGTGCACCGCCCCGTGCGCGGTCAGCGGCTCGTGCACCGGTTCCATCGGGAACACCGCGGCGATGCCGAGGCCCAGTGCCCACACCCCGATCAGCCAGGCCGCGGCCCGCCCGCCGGGCACCTTGGCACTGATCAGCGCGGCGCCAAGGACCAGCGAGGCGAAGGCGGTGGCCAGCATGCTGATCCCGACCAGCCGGGCCCCCTGCCGGGTGAAGATGAACTCGCTGAAGGTGGACCGGAACGGGTCCAACTGTCCGAAGTAGACATAGTCGATGAACAAGGCCACCGCGGCCGCGCAGGCCAGCCAGCACAGGGCCGAGGTGGCGAGCAACCGGGTGAGCAGACGCAGCGTGGGATCCATGTGTCCGAGACTGGTGAGGCCGGTTCTGTCTCGTCGTCACACCACGGGTTGACTCCGGAAACCGGACCACGGTGTGACGATCGGCGGCCTGATCCTGGCTAGCGTCAGCACCATGCAGAAACACCTCCGAGCCGGGTGGCGGGTGCTGTTCACCGCCAGGGACGCCGAGTGCGGACCCCCGGTGGCCGGGCTGCCGGGTCCGCTGTGGGTGCGCCGCGCCATCGTGACGGTGCTCTTCCTGTACCTGACCGCGGCCAACATGCTCACCTGGGGACAGCTCTTCGGCACGCCGGTCGCGGCGGTGTTCATCGCCGCGCACCTGCTGCCCTGGCTGCTGAGCAGGCGTTCGCCGCTGGCCGCGTGGCGGCTGGCCATGGGTGTGCTGGTGCTGCTGACCGTGGTCTCCTCGCTGCTGCACTTCCCGCGGATCCTGATCGGCATCCCCAATCTGGAGCGGCCCTGGTCGATGGGCGCGCTGGCGCTGATCCCGGCGATCTACCAGGCGGCGGCCCGTGCGCCGCGGCAATACCGGCTGCCGATCGGGGTGATCACCGTGGGGCTGACCACGCTGGCCGGCGCGATCCCGCTCGGCGGCGTCGCGGACTCGTTGTTCCCACCGCTGTTCGCCCTGGCCGCGGTGCTGGCGGGGGTGAGCCGCAGCCAGCTGCGCGCCACCGAATCGGAACTGGCCTGGGTGCGCCGGGACATGGCCGAGGAACAGGCCCGGTCCGCGGTGCTGGCCGAGCGCACCCGGATCGCCAGGGAGTTGCACGACATCATCGCGCACCACCTGTCGATGATCGCGGTGCGCACCGACTCCGCACCCTACCGACTGTCCATTTCGGACGAGAAGGTGCGCGAAGAGCTTGCCCAGCTTGGTGATGCCGCCCGGCAGGCGCTCGCGGAGACCCGCGGCTTACTGGGGGTGCTGCGGACCGAGGACGCCGGGCCGGAACTGGCGCCACAGCCGACGCTGGCTGAGTTGCCGGGACTCCTCGCGGCGGCGGGTGACTCGGGAGTGGCGGCGACGCTGACCGTCGAGGGCGAGCCGCGGCCGGTTCCGGCGGCGGTCGGGCTGGCGGTGTACCGGGTGACGCAGGAGGCGCTGAGCAACGCCCGGCGGCACAGTCCCGGCGCGGCCGTGCAGGTGTGGCTGCGGCATTTACCGGACGGGCTGCACCTGGTGGTGGACAACGATCCCGGCGCCGAACCGGCTGGCGAAACCGGGCCGGGCAACGGGATCACCGGGATGCGGGAGCGGATCGGCATCGTCGGCGGTGCCTTCCAGGCCGGGCCGCGGCCGGATGGCGGGTATACCGTGCGGGCGAGCATTCCGTTGGCGGACAACACCGAGGGGGCGGCGTGATCCGGGTCTTCGTGGTCGATGACCAGGCGATGGTGCGGGAGAGTTTCGCCGGGCTGCTCGGCGCGCAGGAGGGCATCGAGGTGCTCGGCGGCGCGGGCGACGGGATCGAGGCGCTGGCCCGGATCGCCGAGCTGGACGCGCGCGGCCTGCGGCCGGACGTGGTGCTGATGGACATCCGGATGCCCCGCCTCGACGGCCTGGAGACCACCCGCCGGCTGCTTGGCGATCCGTCCACTTCGGACGGTGAGGTGGACGAGAACCCGTTGCGGGTGCTGGTGCTGACCACCTTCGACCTGGACGACTACGTGTTCGAGGCGTTACGCGCCGGCGCCAGCGGGTTCCTGCTCAAGGACGCGCCCGCGGCCGAGCTGATCGCGGCGATCCGGGTGGTCGCGGCCGGGGATGCGTTGCTGGCGCCGACCGTGACCCGCCGGTTGATCAGCGAGTTCGTCCGCACCCGGCCTGCCGTTCCGGCCGCGCGGCCGGAACGGCTGGACGTGCTGACCAACCGGGAGACCGAGGTGCTCACCCTGGTCGCCAAGGGCCTGTCCAACACCGAGATCGCGGTGGAACTGGTGCTGTCCGAACAGACCGTGAAAACCCATCTGAACCGGATCCTGGCCAAGCTCGCGGTGCGCGACCGGGCCCAGGCCATCGTGCTGGCCTATGAGACCGGCCTGGTCCGCCCCGGTGTCTGAGTGGTCAGCTCCCGACGAACGCGGTGGCGAGTTGTTCGCCGGCGCTGACCGCCTTGCCCGCGTTCTCGATCGGGGAGACCTTGGAGCCCTTGAAGAAGATGTAGGTCACCGGGCCGTCGCTGCCGCCGTGGTGCGGGTCCGGGTTGATGCCCAGGTTCTTCGCCGCGGCATAGGATGCCTCGCCGATGATGTTCGCCGGACCGGTGTCGCCGACCACCGCGTACTGCACCTTGTTGTTGTAGATCACCGCGACCACGCCGCCGCCGGCGATCCCGTGCTTGCGGTAGTCGAAGGTCCCGCTCGGACTGGGCACCACCACATAGGGCAGCTTGGCCGAGATCAGCGGTTTGCCGTCGGACTGGTGGAAGGCGGTGTCCGGCTGGAACCAGGGATCAGTGGTCTTGTTGCACTCCGGGGTGATCTGGCCGTCGCAGTCGATGTCCAGGTCCGCCCGCCAGTGCACCACCTTCGACTGGCCGCACACCGGCACGGTCGCGCCGGTCCCGGTGTCGGTGCGGTACTTGCCAGCGGAGATCTGGTCGCAGGAAGCCACTTTCGCCAGCAGCTGGGCCGCGGTGGGTCCACCTGCCGGAGTCACGGCCGCGGCCGGACCGGTGAGTCCGGTGACGGCGAGCAGGGTTCCGGTGGCGAGCACGAGCAGCTTGCGCATATCCACCTCCCAAGTGAGGAAAATTTCCTAACGTGGCGGCGGACTCCGAACTATCGACCTGATGCAAGCGTTGGCGCTACCGACCTGAGTAGGTTCAGCTGGACAAAACGGTCAGCGCCAGGCCGCGGCCAGGGTGATGGCCTGCTGCTGGTTCAGCCGGGGGTCGCACAGCGAAGTGTAGTAGCGACCCAGGTCATCGGCCTCCACACCGGCGCCCAGGCATTCGGTCACCGGGTCCGGGGTGGCTTCCAGGTGCAGGCCGCCCGCGATGCCGCCCTGTTCCGGCACGATCCGCTGGAACTGGCTGACCTCGGCGATCAGATCGGCCAGCAGCCGGGTCTTGACCCCGCCTGCCGCGCTGATCGTGTTGCCGTGCATGGGATCGCTCAGCCACACCACCGGATGCCCCGCCGCGCGCACCGCGGCCACCAGCGGCGCCAGCTCCGGCGCCCGGCGCACGCCGAACCGGGCGATCAGCGTCAGCCTGCCAGGGGTGCGGTGCGGGTCGAGCACCTCGCACAGCTTGAGCAGATCGGCGCGCGGCGTGGTCGGGCCGACCTTGCAGGCCACCGGGTTGGCCACCGAGGCGAGCAGGCGCACGTGCGCGCCGTCAGGCTGCCGGGTCCGGTCGCCGATCCACGGCCAGTGCGTGGAGGCCAGGAAGGTCTCGCCATCGGGGTTCTTGCGCAGCAACGGGAGTTCGTAGTCCAGCACCAGGGCCTCGTGCGAGGTCCACACCGGCTGGCCGAACGGCCTGCGCGCGCCGCGCAGCGCGCCGACGGCCACGCTGGCCGCCTCGTAGCAGGAGAGCAGCCGGGCCGAGTCGGGGCGCCGGGCGGCGAGGTCGGCCTCGGGACCGTTGACCAGGTGCCCTCGGTAGGAGGGCAGGTCCAGCTGACCGTGCCGTTCCGACGGCTTGGAGCGGGGTTTGGCGAACTGACCGGCGAACCGGCCCACCCGCGCCACCGGCAGTCCGCTGCCGCCGCCGACCACTCCGGCCAGCGCGTCCAGCATGGCCACCTTGCGCGCGATGTGCTCCGGGGTGCACTCGGCCGGGTCCTCGGCGCAGTCACCGGCCTGCACCACCTTGGCGCTGCCCGCGGCGACCTCGGCCAGCCAGCGGCCCAGCCCGTCCACCTCGGTCCAGTGCACCAGCCCCGGCCGCGCGGCCAGTTCGGCACGGTGCGCCGCGGCCAGCGCCGGATCGGTCCAGCTGGGCTGCTGGCGCGCGGGCAGCAGCTGCCAGTACGCCAGTTCCTCGGCCGCGAGCGACTCGCGGATCAGCTCGGTGTGCATCGGAGACCTCCAGCTCAGGCGATCTGCTCGATGCCCATGGCCAGCAACAAGGTGCGGAACTTGGCGGCGGTCTCGGCCAGTTCGGCCTCCGGGCTGGAGTCCCCGACGATGCCTGCCCCGGCGAACAACCGCAGCGAGTGGTCGTCGGCCTCGGCGCAGCGGATGGTGACCACCCAGTCGCCGTCCCCTCGGCCGTCGCACCAGCCGACCATGCCGGTGTAGAAGCCGCGGTCGAAGGGCTCTAGGGCGTTGATGGTGTCCCTGGCCTTGTCCACCGGGGTGCCGCACACCGCGGGGGTCGGGTGCAGCGCGGCGGCCAGCTCCAGCGCGGAGCTGCGCTCGTCGGCCAGTTCGCCGGTGACCCTGGTGGACAGGTGCCACATGGTCGCGGTGCGCACCAGCTCGGGGGCGGCGGGCACCTCCAGGGTGCGGCAGTAGGGGCGGAGCGCGGCGGCGACCGCGTCCACCACCACCGCGTGCTCGTGCCGGTCCTTGGCCGAGACCAGCAGGGCGGCGGCGCGGCGCTGGTCCTCCTCGGGATCGGCGCTGCGGGCGGCCGACCCGGCCAGTGGGTTGGACAGCACCTTGCCGCCGCGCCGGGACAGCAGCAGTTCGGGGCTGGCCCCGATCAGCGTGCGGCCGGGCAGGTCGGCAGCGAAGGAGTAGCCGGCGGGGTCCCGGCGGATGAGGTTGTTGAGCAGGCGGCCGAGGTCGACCGTGGTCGGCGCGGTCAGCGCCAGCGAACGGGCCAGCACCACCTTGTCCAGCTCGCCCGAACCCAGCGGCGTGAGCGCGGCGCGCACCGAGCGCACATAGGCCGCGGGTTCGGGCACCGGGGTGATCTCCCACTCCGGCACGTTCATGCTCAGCTCGGGCAGCCGGACCGCGCTGGAGAACGGCTCGGCCCGGCGCACCACCTCGGGCACTACCAGGCTGGCGGCGGCGTTGTGGTCGAAGGGCACCGCGCCGACCACCAGCGCCCCGGGTTCGGCCTCGGCCAGCACCTGGGCGACCCGGCCGGGCAGCGCACGCAGTTCGCCCGGGGCGGCGACACTGGGCACCGGCGCGGCCACACCCTCGGCGAGCAGCACTCCCCGTGGCGAGGAGAAGAAGAAGGACGATCCGGCGCGGTACTCCGACAGCAGCTCAACCGGGCTCACGGTGCTGGCGTGCCGCGTGGTCATGCGTCCTCACTTCGTCAGCAGCTTGCTAAGGGAAGGCTAACCTTCGTTAGTAGAACCTAGTCTGCCGCGCGGCCTCAACTACCACCCGGACGGGTGACTCTGATCACCGGCGTGAATAAGTCGCGTACCCCCTACCTACCGGGCTCCGGATTGTTCGCCCGCCGAACATCGCCGGACAGTGACGGCCATGCACCTGCGCTCGTTCCCGCTGCCCGCCCCCCGCACCGGCGAGCCTGACCTGACCGTGCCGGACAGCTTCCCCGCCCTGCTGACCAGCGCCATCGAGCGCAGCGGACTCAGCCTGGACTCGCTGCAGCGCAGGCTGGCCCAGCGCGGGGTGCGGGTCAGCCTGTCCACCCTGAGCTACTGGCGGCGGGGCCGGTCCCAGCCGGAGCGGCGGGAGTCGCTGGCCGCGGTGGGGGTCCTGGAGGAAGTGCTCGGGTTGCCCAGGCACACCCTGCTGGCGTTGCTCGGGCCGCGGCGGCCGCGCGGGCGCTGGCTCAGCCGGAGTTTCCCGGTGCGGCCGCTGGACACGCTGTGGGAGGACGCGGCCACCCTGTCCGGGCTGCTGGAGTCGCTGGGCGCGCCGACCGAGGAGCAGCTGACCTACCTGAGCTTGCACGAGGTGCACGTGGTCAACGAGCACGGGGTGGACGGGTCCAGCACGGTGCGGGCGGTGATCAGGGCCGAAGTGGACGGGGTGGACCGGTGTGCGGTGACCTACCTCGGCGAGGGCGCGGCGCCCACGGTGTCCGCCCGGCGGTCCTGCCGGCTGGGGCGCAGCCGGATCGGGCCGGATCAGCGGCTGGTGGTGGCCGAGCTGATCCTGGACCGGATGCTGCGGGTGGGTGAGACCGCGGTGCTGGAGTACGAGGTGGTCTGGCCCGCGGGGCAAAGTTCGGCCAGCAGGCTCCACCGGTTCCGGCGGCCCGTGCGGGAGTACGTGGCCCAGGTGGAGTTCCACCGGGACGCGGTGCCCAGCCGCTGCTTCCAGACCTATCGGCACGGGTTGTGGGCGGCGGAGGTCGGGCGGCAGGACGTGTGGATCGGGGCGTTCCGCACCGCGCACCTGGTGGCCCTGGACGTGCCAGCCGGAATTGTCGGACTGCGCTGGGAATGGAACTGAGACATCACCCCCGCCCGCGAATGGCGATAGCGGGCGGGAGTGCTGCGTCGTTTCAGTTGATGGGAAATTTCACTTACCGACGTAGAGCAGCTTGTTCGGCGAACCGGAACCCGGGTTCTTCACCACGTTCGGCGTGGACTTGTCCAGCAGCGCCTTGAGCACCTCGGCGGGGCTGGCGTTCTTGTTCGCGCCCAGCACCAGCGCCGCGCCACCGGCCACGTGCGGGCTGGCCATCGAGGTGCCGCTCATGCTCGTGGTGCCGGTGTCCGAGCTGTGCGAGGCCGAGGTGATGCCCTCCCCCGGCCCGAAGATGTCCAGGCAGCGGCCGAAGTTGGAGAAGCTCGCCCGGTTGTCCGTGCGGCCGGTGGCGCCCACGGTGATCGCCTCCGGCACCCGGGCCGGGCTGGTGCCGCAGGCGTCGGCGGAGCTGTTGCCCGCGGCCACCACGTAGGTGAACCCGGCCCGCACCGAGGCCTTGAGCGCCTCATCGCCGACACCCACGTTGTCCATGCCCAGGCTCATGTTCACCACGCCGGGGCGCACCCCGTTCTTGGTGACCCACTCCATCGCGCTGACCGCGGCCGAGTCCGGCGCGCTGCCGTTGCAGCCCAGCGCGCGCAGGGCGACGACCTTGGCCTCCTTGGCGATGCCGTAGGTCTTGCCCGCGATGGTGCCCGCGACGTGCGTGCCGTGGCCGTTGCAGTCGTTGCCGTTCTGGCCGTCGTTGAGGAAGTCCGCGCCGATCGCGGCCCGGCCGCCGAACTCGCTGTGCGACTTGCGGATGCCGCTGTCGATCACGTACGCGGTCACGCCCGCGCCGGTGCCGACCGGGCTGTACTTGCGGTCCAGCGGCAGTGCGCGCTGGTCAGAGCGGTCCAGGCCCCAGGTGACGCTCTGCGCGATCCGTGCGGTGCCGTCCTGGTACACGGTGCGCACCGCCGGGTCCGCGGCCAGCCTGCGGGCCTGCACCGGGGTCAGATCGCGCACGTGGAAACCGCGGATGGTGGCGGTGTAGGTGTCCCCGAGTTCGCCGCCGTAGCGGGTGGCCAGGGTGGCCGCCGAGGCGGCGGAGGGGACATCCTTCAGCACGGCGATATAGCTGCCCGGCACCGGCGCCGACGCGCCGACCACCGCCGCCTCGGCGGCGAAGACCGGACCGGCCCCGATTCCCGCGGCAGCGCTCAACGCCACCGCGGTCAGACAGACGACGACCGTCGACTTTCGCATGTGCCCAGCCTTCCGATTGCAGGGAAATCGTCTCTGGCGAACAACTCGAACGGTAAGCGGAAACAATGGCTTCACAGCCGTTTCAGTTTCCTTCGGCCGGTACTCACTGAAAACCCTTCGTCCGGAGGGACGCGCTCGCCAGCGGGACCAGCGAAGATGACGATTGGTCCACACACCTGGGGAGCGTGCGATGGCGAGGGACAACGGCCTGCGCACCAGTTCACCGGTGCTGGTCGGCAGGCACCGCGAACTGGGCATCCTGGCCGAGGCGGTGGCCCGGCCACCGGCGCTGGTGCTGGTCGAGGGCGAGGCGGGCATCGGCAAGACCCGGCTGCTGCGCGAACTGCTCACCGGCATCGGCACCCCGGTGCTGCTCGGGCACTGCCAGCCGCTGCGCGAACCCTTTCCCTACGGCCCGGTGCTGGAGGCCCTCGGCGGGCTCGGCAACCGGGTCGGCCCCGGCCTCAACCCGGTCACCGGGGCACTGCGGCCGCTGCTGCCCGAGATCGCGCACCGGCTGCCAGCCCAGCCCGAACCACTCGGCGACCCGGCGGGCGAGCGGCACCGGCTGTTCCGGGCCGTGCGTGAGCTGCTGGTGGCCGCCGGACCCGCCCTGCTCGTGGTCGAGGACCTGCACTGGGGTGATGACGGCAGCCGGGACCTGTTGCGCTTCCTGGTCGCCAGTCCGCCGCCGGAGCTGGCCCTGGTGGTCACCTACCGCCGGGAGGACCTCGGCGGCGCCCTGCTCGGCAGCGCGTTCCGGCCGGCGCACGGGGTCAGCGCGGCCATGCTCCGGCTCGCCCCGCTGGACGTGGCCGGGGTGCACGAGATGTCCCGCGCAATCCTTGGCACTCCGCTGCCGGCCGCCGGGTTCGCCGCCCGGCTGCACGAACGCACCGCGGGCATCCCGTTCGTGGTGGAGGAAGCCCTGCACGCCCTGCGCGACCACGCGGGCGAGGTGCGCACCGCCACCGCCCGCCGCCTGCTCGACCACCTGCGGGTCCCGGTGCTGCTGCGCGAGGCCACCACCGAACGCCTGGCCGCGCTGGACCCGCTGGCCGCCCGGATCGTGCGCGCCGCCGCCGTGCTCGGCGTGCCAGCCGAGGAGGACCTGCTCGCCACCGTGGCCGGGATGACCACCGGGGAGGTCGGCGCCGCCCTGGTGCAGGCGCTGGCCGGAGTTGTCCTGCACGAGCTGCCCGGCCGCCGCTACGGGTTCCGGCACTCGCTGGCCCAGGAAGCCGTCTACGACACCATTCCCGGCCCGGACCGGCGGCTGCTGCACGCCCGCGCCGCCACCGAACTCGCCGTCGCCGAACCCACCCCATGGGTGCAGCTGGCCCGGCACAGCCGGGAGGCGGGCGACCGGGCGGGCTGGCGGCGGCACTGCGAGGCCGCGGCCGACCACGCCGCCGCGGTCGGCGAGGCGGGCCTGGCCACCGACCTCTACCAGCAGCTGGTCGAACTGCCCGAACTCAGCACCCCCGACATCGACCGGCTGGCGGGCAAACTCGGCGCGAACGCGGTCCGCGGGGTCGAGCAGCTCGACGTCTCCGCGGTGCTGCGCCGGGTGCTCGACGACCCCCGGCTCTCCCCAGCCGCCCGCGGCGCCACCCGGCTCAACCTCGGCTTCCTGCTGGTCCGCCAGGCAGGCGGGCTGACCGAGGGGCACCAGGACATCGCGATGGCCGTGGCCGAGCTTGGCGAGCACTCGGCACTGGGCGCCAAGGCCATGTCCGTGCTCGCCCAGCCCTTCCGCGGCACCACCCCGCTGCGGGAGAACCTGCGCTGGATGGCCAGGGTGCAGGAGGTCATCGAGGCCGACCCCGACCCGGATCTGACCCTCAACCTGCTGGCCAACCAGCTCGGCTCCCGGGCGCTGATCGGCGACCCCGGCGTCCACCCCGACCTGGACCGGCTGCCCAGGCAGGCCGCCACCGAGGCCGGACGGCAGCACCTGACCAGGGCCTACTGCAACCTCGGCGACTCCTTCGCCACCACCGGCCACTACCGGCGGGCCCGCACCTGGCTGGACCCGGGGCTGCAGCTGGCCCTGGACGGCAACATGCCGTTCATCGTGAGCGTGGCCAGGGCCACCGCGGCCAGGCTGGACTTCTGCACCGGCGGCTGGGACGGCCTGGCCGATCGCTGCGCCCGGCAGCTGGAGGACTACCGGGACCTGCGGCCGGTGGCCACCGAGCTGTCCCTGGTGCTCGGCCAGCTCGCGGTGGCCCGCGGCGAATGGCCGGAGGCCGAGGCGCACCTGGGCGCCACCGGGCTGGACGCCCCGGAGGACTCCTTCACCCCGGTGATCATGACCGCGGCCGCCGCGTACACCCAGATGCAGCTGTCCAGGGCCGAGTACGAGGGCGCGCTCGCGCATGCCGAGCAGGGCCTGTCCATCGTGCGCCGCAAGGGCGTCTGGCTGTGGGCGGCGGAACTGCTGCCGCTGGCCCTGGTGGCCAGGATCCACACCGGGCAGCTGCCCGCGGCCGCCGAACTGCTGGCCACCTTCACCGCCGAGACCACCGGCAAGGACGCGCCACTGGCCGCCGCCGCGGTGCTGGCAGGCCAGGGCCTGCTGCTGGGCGCCCGCGGCCGGTTGCTCGCCGGGGCCGAGGCGCTCACCGCCGCCGCGACCGCCTACGCCGGGCTGCCGCATCCCTACCTGGCCGCGCAAGCCCGGCAGGAGGCCGCCCGGCTGCGGCTGACCGCCGGGGAGACCGCGGTGGACGAACTGACCGAGGCGGCCGCCGCCTTCGACCGCCTCGGCGCCACCAGGGACGCCGCCAGCTGTCGCCGTCACCTGCGCGAACACGGGCTCACCGCGCCCGCGGCCCCGGCCAGGCGCGGCCGCCGCGGCTACGGGCCGGAACTCTCGCCGAGGGAACGCGATGTGGCCCGGCTGCTCACCCACGGCCGCACCAACCGGGAGATCGCCGAGGTGCTCTTCCTCTCACCGCGCACGGTGGAGCAGCACGTGGCCAAGGTGCTGCGCAAGCTCGGTCTGGCCTCCAGGACTGACCTGGTAGATCTTCCGAGTTAGCTCGATCGTGCAGCCAGACGTCCGCCCGATCGGGCGATCCGTGCCCGGTTGACGGCGGTTTCCTGCCAGCAAAACGGGCTTGATCAGCCGGAATCTAGGTGAAACTGCAGAGTCTGGAGATCACGCTGAGCTGGGGTACCGGCCAGTCACCCCAGTCGTCGTCACCGAGGGTTACAGGACAGTGCTCATCATTACGTGATTCAGGTGAGACGGCGCAGCTTCATTTGAGCTTTTGTCAACACACTGGCGAGGGTTGCGACACAGCGTCCAGACTGGCTATGGGGCGGCAGGTCGATCACCACCGGGGCCCGGTGGTCGACCAATTCGGGGTGCCCGTCAGCCCGATTGCCGCAGCGCGCACCGGGAGGAAGGATGTCAACAGTTCAAAATTCAACACCGGATGAGGTTCGCTTAACTTCAGGAGACTTCGGGGGAATGCTCCTGCGGCACCGGCGAGCCAACGGCCTGACCCAGGAAGATCTGGCGATGTGCTCCGGGTTGAGCGTAAGGACGATCAGTGATCTGGAGAGGGGGAGAGCGAGGGGACCGCAGCAGCGCACCGTCGGTGCACTGGCGGCGACCTTGCGACTGGCCGGCGACGAACTGAGGGAGTTCGAGCGGGCCGCGAGGGCAGGGCGATTCCGGTTGAGCCGTCATGGGGACAGGCCGACCGTACTGCCGGCGCACGGCACATCTGGGGTAGCACGTGCCGCGTTCGGCAGCCTGGAACTACCGAAAATCACCGAGGAACTGACCGGGCGCAGTGCCGATCTGGACTGGCTGCGGGCCATGGCAAGGGCGTCTCGCGCGTCCGCGCCGCGGACCGTGGTGCTGTCCGGACCGACCGGGGTGGGCACCACCTCGCTGGCCGTCACCCTGGCCAGGCAATTGACCAGGGATTTCCCTGGTGGTCAGTTCTTCGTCAACCTCCGGGCCAACAGCGATCGTCCGCTGCACCCGGGGGCGGCCATGGGGATGCTGCTCGGCGCGCTCGGTGTGCCGAGGGACGGGATCCCCACCGAACTGGAGGCGCGGGCAAGGCTTTATCGCTCGCTGCTGCACGGCAGGCGCGCGTTGATCGTGCTGGACAACGCGGTCAGCGAGGCACAGGTGCAGCCACTGCTGCCGGTCAGCTCCACCTGCCTGGTGATGATCACCAGCAGGCAGCCGCTGACCGGACTCACGGCGGTGCAACGGCTCCAGGTCGAGCCACTGGCCGAACATGAGGCGATGGCCGTGCTGGGGCGCGCCGTCGGCCCACACCGGGCAACCGCCCAGCAGGAGCAGTTGCGCCACCTCGCCCGCCTGTGCGGGCGACTGCCCCTGGCACTGCGACTGGTCGGCGGCATGCTGGCCGGTCATCCCCAACTGCCCGCCGTCGAGCTGAGCAAGCGGTTGCTCGAGGTGGGCAGGCGGATCGCGCCGACCGTGCGGGGAAGCGTGCAGGTGCACGCCGCACTCGCCGTGGCCTACCGGTTGCTGCGACCCGCGGCACAGCTCGCACTGCGCAGGCTGGCCCTCTCACCGGAGAGCCGGTACTGCGCGGAGATGACCAGCGTGCTGACCGAGTGCACCTCCACCGAGGGCACCGCGCTGCTCAACGAGCTGGCGGTCAGTGGACTGGTCACGCCGATCGGCGACTCGGAGTTCTTCACCTGTCACGAGGTGGTGCGGGCCTTCGCGGAGGACCGGTTGCGGGAGGAAAGCGATCCCGTCGCCAAGTTCGCCGCGGAGAACCGGCTGCTGGACTGGCTGATCCACACCGCGATCAGCATCAGCAGCGTCTACGAGCAGCCGAAGCCGACCACGGTCTCCGGGCGGTTCGCCGCCAGGGAACTGCGGTCCCCGGTGGAGGACGCGGGTTCGGTCGAGTTCGACCGGCTCCGGGCCGCCTCTGGGATGGAACTCGGCGGCGCCGGTTCGCAGGAGGGCCAGGCCCTCAGATTGCTGCGGCAGGCGCTGGTGCTGGCCAAGCGGCTGGGCGACAAGCGCAAGGAAGGCTACGTGCTGCTCTACCTGGGCACCGCCAACGAGCGGTTGCAGCGACACCAGGAAGGGGTCGACCACTACCTTCGGTCGGCCGCGGTGTTCCGGGAGATCGGCAGCCGGACCGGAGAGGCGGCGGCGCTGGGCAACATCGCGCACGCGGCGGCTCCGGCCCAGCGCTACGCCTCGTCGTAGCGGCAGGCAGCTAAAGCACGAGGAAGGGGGTTCCCGCCGGGCGATGGCGGGAACCCCCTTTTTCCTCATGGGCAGTCCGGGCGGGACTGCTGAGGGTGGTCTCAGCTGTGCACCTTCGGGCGGGCGGTGAAGACCCTGGCGGAGCCGAGACCGGTGGTGCCGTGCAACTCCAGGCCCTGTCCGCGAGCAGCGGTGGAGATCTCGGCCCAGGAGTTGTCCGGCGCGAAAGTGCCGTCCTTCTGGCTCATCTGGTGGTAGTACTGGGAAAGCTTGTGGCCGTCGGTGGTCAGCGTGCTGACCGCGATCTGGCCCTCGTCGGCGACCACCCGGCGCAGCTCGCCGAAGACCGCGGGCTTGTCGTGGAAGCAGTGGATGCCGAACATCGACACCGCCCCGGCCATGGTGCCGTCCACGATCGGCAGCGCGCAGGCGTCCGCGCGGATGATCAGGTGCTTCTTCGCGCCCACCGCCTCGACCTTGGCCGCGAGCTGCTTGAGCAGGTGCCAGGACAGGTCGGCGAAGATCCACGGGCCCCGGTCGCGGTAGCCGGCGGCCTGCTTGAACAGTGGGCCGTTGCCCGCCGGGATCTCCAGGATCGGACCGTCCGGCAGGCCGGCGATCCGGTCGGCCATCTCGCTGTAGTAGCGCTTGACGTCCAGGCCGAGCAGCCAGGAGTCCAGCCGCTGCCGGGTCGGGCTGCTCATCAGCCAGCCGTACAGCTTGGCGTTGAGGCCCTCGTAAGGTTTGTCACCGGCAGAAACCGGACCGGAAGAATTAGCGACCAGATCGAGAACGCCATCGACAAATGGCGCGAGATGCCCACAGGAATCGCAGTCCAACCCCCGAGACCCGATCGTCAGGGCCGGGATCGAGCAGGCCGGACACCGCAGCAGCGGAACCAGTCCAGCCAGCACTTCCCGATCAATGGAGACACCCGTCATGACAACCTTCCCGTTGTGATCACACGTACTGCCGGATCCTGGCGCGCCGGTGATGAACCCAGTAGCATTCAAGCGAAATCCGGGCGGTTTATCAACACACATGTAGTTCAGGAGGAGCTGTGGGTCAAGAATTCACCGAAGCCACGGACCGGGCAATCTCCATTCTTCGGGAGAACCGGTACGTGACGCTGGCCACGGTGGACGCCGCAGGACCCTGGGCAGCCGCCCTGGCCTTCGCCCCGGCCGCGCCCGGCTACCTCTACTTCGCCTCCCAGAACGACTCCCGGCACGGCCTGGCCATCGCGGGCGACGCGCGGGTGGCCGGGGTCATCTACAACTCCACGATCACCTCCGATGAGGCCGACGGCGTCCAGTTCAGCGGCACCGCGACCGCCATCGAAGACGATGACCAGCAGATTCTGCTCTTCCTCAAGCGCACCGGCGACCTGCTGATCGACCCGCTGGAGGAGGAGTTCGCCTTCTTCAAGCAGGCCGAGGGCCTCACCCTGTACCGGATCACGGTGGAGGCGGCCTACGTGCTGGACCAGAAGCGCTACCTGGAGGAAGCGGTTGACGCGCGCGAGGAGGTCAACGTGAGCCGGCTCTTCGCCGAGACCGAGGCGCGCTATGCCGAGTGAGCCCGGCACACTACTCGTCCGGACCTCAAAAAAAATTGATGTCGATCCGGCAGAATGGGCGAAACTAACTCTGCCGGAACCACCCCGCTCGGCGCCGTACCTGGATCTGCTGAGTCGGCTGGAGATCGACGGGGACCTCCGCTTCTTCACCGCCGAACGCGATGGCAGGCTGATCGCCGCCGCGTTCGGCGCCTTCATGCGTTATCCGGTGTGGAAAAATATCAAGATCCCGTTGTTCCTCGCCGGTTCACCGGCCAACCTGGGCTGCGGTTTCCTGTTCCGCGACGAGTCCGTGGTGGCCGAGACCCTGCCCCTGCTTTCCGCCGCGATGACCACCGAGGCGAAGGCACTGGGCGCCAAGGTCCTGCTGATGCGCGACTTCTGGGACCCGGGTCCGGAGGCGGCGTTCGCGCCGCGGTTCGCCGAGCTGGGTTTCCGCCGGGTGGCGCAGTTCCCGGACGCGGTGCTGGACGTGCCGTGGACCGAGGTGGACGGCTGGCTGGCCTCGCTGCCAGCCAAGGCGCGCAAGACCGCCAAGCGGGACGCGCGCCGGGTGGAGGCCGCCGGGTTCCGGTTCGAGGTGCACCGCGGCCGGCCGGGTCCGAAGCTGGCCGGGGACATGGAACGGCTGTGGCTCAACCTGTTCCACAAGTACAACGACCCGGACCAGATCCTGCTGCCCGGCGAGTACTTCCGCGAGGTGCCCGCACTGGCCGAGAGCGTGCTGCTGCTGACCTGGCAGGGCGATGACCTGGTGTGCTTCGACATGCTGCAGGAACGCGGTCAGCTGCTGGAGTCCACCTACAGCGGCGCGGACTACGAGCGGATCGGCAGCACCCCGGTGCACCGGTTCATGGGGCACCAGATCATCCGGCACGCCATCGAGGGCGGCTTCACCCTGATCGACTTCGGCCTGTCCAACGAGGCGGCCAAGCTCAAGATGGGCTGTCACCTGCGAGTGGCCTGGGGCTACAGCAAACCGCTGTCCCCCTTCGCCAGGCTGTCCCGGCTGGACAAGCTGGTCTTCCCCGACCAGGACCCGATCGCGGACCTGCGGAAGGAAATGGCCAAGCAGCAGCAGGCCGACGAAGACTGATTCCGTTCCCACCACAGCGAAAGAGGCGGTCCCCGGCGGGACCGCCTCTTTCGTGTCTGTCCGGACTCAGAAGTCGTGCTTGGCCTTCAGCTCGGCCAGCGTGCTCAGGAAGTACTCAAGCTGCTCTTCGGTGTGGTCGTTGTTGATGATCAGGCGCATGACCGCCTGGTTGCGCTTGACCGCGGGGAACATGAACATCGGGATGAGGAAACCCTTCTCGATGAAGGCGTCCTTCACCAGGTCCGCGGTCTCGTCCTTGCCGATCAGCACCGAGGTGATGTAGCTGGGCGTCTCGAACGGCGGCGCGCCGATCTCGGTCAGCCGGGCGCGGAAGCGCTCCACCCTGGCCAGGTAGTTGTCCACAATGGACGGATCGCTGTCCAGGGTGCGGATCAGCAGGCCCACGGTGGCCGCGGTCGGCGGCTGCATGGCCGCGGTGAACATCGAGGTGCCCGAGGTGATCTCGAAGGCGTTGATGGCATCGGCCGGTCCGGCGATGGCCCCGCCCTCGATGCCGATGGCCTTGGAGAAGGACATCATCACGAAGGTGGCCCGCCGCATCGCGGCGAACTCCTCGGCGAAGGGCCGGTTCTCCGGGCCGTAGAGCATGAAGCCGTTGGCGTCGTCGACGAAGCTGAGCGCGCCGTACTTCTCGCAGATGTCGATCAGCTCGTTCATCGGCGCGATGCTGCCGTCAGCGGAGTAGACGCTCTCGATGACCACGACGACCTTGGGCGAGCTGACCCGCTTGAGCACCTTCTCCAGGTCCTCCGGCGAGTTGTGCCGGAAGGTGTGCAGCCGCTTGCCGTGCTCCAGGTGCTCGGCGGCCTTGAGCAGGCTCCAGTGCGAATGCCGGTCCATGATCACGACCGCGTCGGAGTTGTCGCACTTCATGCCGGCGCCCCAGTCGATGTACTTCGTCATCGCATTGAGGAATCCGAAGTTCGCCAGCAGACCGGTGGCGAAAGAAATCGCGCGCTCTTTGCCGGTGACCCGGCAAATTTCCTGTTCCATTTCCAGGTGCGGGCGGCTGATCCCCTGGGTCATTCGGGATCCGCCGGTGGTCAGCCCGTGTTCCCTCGACGCGGAAACAAAGTGCTCCAGCACGTCAGGGCGCTGGTGCAGGTTGAGGAAGTTGATGCTCGCGAAGTTCACGAGCTCCCGGCCGTTCTGGACAATGGTCGGGCCGACCGCACCGTCCACCACGGGAGGATCGACCTTCGCGTTGACGGACTCGGCCGCGGAAAGCAGCTCGGCGAAGGGCCAATTAGCGGTCGGCGCGAGGGCTGTCGTCATGTTTTTCTACTCCTGCGCATAGAGCCGGGGACTCGTCTGGGTTGTGGCGATATTCAGTAAACCCAGACCGGTGAGCCGCAGACCACGAAGAAGTGCAGGTGACCGATTACGTGGCTAATACTGCCGGTTGAGTCCTCCGGTTAACCAAGGAGTTTTTTCGGTTGACCCCGTCACCAGCGGCTTTGTCGCCACCGGGACGGCAGATCTGAAGTTGTGGCTGGCGTCGTTCTGCCCGGAATCTAACCGCTCCCGCTCCGCCGGGCTAGGCCGAACGAACGAACCGGCGGCAAAGACTTTGCATCGTCTGGACCCCTGCCGAAGCAGTGCCGCACCGGGTAGTTTTCGCCGTCATGAGGCTGTTCGCCCTGATGGGGCTCTGTGCCACCGCCGCGCTGACCCTCGCCGCGGCGGTGCCCGCCGCCGCCGCGCCCGCCGGGGTGACCTCGGCCACCACCCTGTCCTGGGAACTCCAGCCCACCGGCACCGACGCGCGGTTCCGCGGCCTGGCCGCGGTGAACCGGCAGGTCGCTTGGCTGGGCGGCAGCAAGGGCACCGTGCTGCGCACCACCGACGGCGGCAAGAGCTGGCAGAACGTGAGCCCGCCCGGCGCGAGCGCCTTGCAGTTCCGCGATATCGAGGCTTTTGACGCCCGCACCGCGGTGGCGCTGACCATCGGCGAGGGCGAGGACTCCCGGATCTACCGGACCGGCGACGGCGGCCGGACCTGGACCGAGTCCTTCCGCAACACCGACCCGAAGGCCTTCTACGACTGCGTGGCCTTCTTCGACCGGCGCAACGGCCTGGCCATGAGCGATCCGGTGGACGGCAAGATCAGGGTGCTGTCAACGCAGGACGGCGGCCGGTCCTGGACCGTGCTGCCCAGCGCGGGCATGCCTGCCGCGCTGCCCGGCGAGGCAGGCTTCGCCGCCAGCGGCCAGTGCCTGGTGACCTCGGGCCCGCGCGATGCCTGGATCGCCACCGGCGGCGGCGCCAAGGCCAGGGTCTTCCACACCGCCGACCGCGGCCGCACCTGGACGGTCAGCGAGACCCCGCTGGCCAGCAAGCCGAGCGCGGGCGTGTTCGCGCTGGCCTTCCGGGACAGGCACACCGGCATCGCCATCGGCGGCGACTTCGAGCAGCCGGACACCGCCAAGGACGCGCTGGCCCGCACCGGTGACGGCGGCCGGGGCTGGCAGGTCCCGCCGCAGGCCCCCGGCGGCTACCGCTCCGGCGCGACCTGGCTGCCGTACTCCCTCGGCGGCGTGCTCGCGGTGGGCCCCTCGGGCAGTGATCTCAGCCTTGACGGCGGCAGGCACTGGAAGCAGTTCGACGCGGGCAGCTTCGACACCGTCACCTGCACCCCGGACCTGTCCTGCTGGGCCGCCGGGGAGAAAGGCCGGGTCGCGAGGTTGCGGCTGGGCTGAGTCACTGCCAGGGTCCGCGGCGTGGCCACGCCCTCACATCAGCCGGTGACAGCAACATCACACTCGGTTCATCCGCTGGTGAGCCCGGTGCCCACCGAGCGGCGGGAGATGCCGCACCCCTCGGTCTGGCATGGTGAGGACGTGGCCACTGAGGAACCCGGCGTGTGCCCGCGCCTACACGGCGCGGAGTTCGACGCCAACCCGTACCCGGCCTATGACTGGTTGCGCCGGAACTCACCGGTGCACCGCATCGACATGCCCGGCGGGGCCTGGGCCTGGCTGGTCACCCGGTACGACGACGCACTGGAAGCGCTGGCCCACCCGAAGCTGCACAAGAGCCCGGCCAAGGCCAACGTGGTGTGGCAGCGCTCCGGCATGGGCCTGCCCTTCGACCACCGGCCGACGCTGGCCCGCAACATGCTCAACGCGGACCCGCCGGATCACGCCCGGCAGCGCCAGGCGGTCAGCGCGTTGTTCAGCGCGCAGCGGATGGAACGGCTGCGCGAACGCTGCCGCCGGATCACCGAGCAGGCCATCGCAGGCTTCGCGCCCGCGGGCCGGGCGGACCTGATCGCCGACCTGGCCTACCCGTTGCCGGTCACCATCATCTGCGACCTGCTGGGCATGCCCCAGGAGGACCGGGCCAACTACCACCGCTGGGCCGCGGTGATCGACTCCTCCGAGGTCGCCGCGATCGACGAGGTCTGGGGCGTCACCGACTCGCTGGAGCGCTACGTCCTCGGCCTGATCGCGAGCAAACGCGAGCACCCGGCCGATGACCTGGTGAGCGCGCTGGTGGAGTTGCAGGACAAGAAGGTGCTCAGCGCCGACGAGGTCAGCTCGATGGTCTTCCTGCTGCTGATCGCAGGCCACGAGACCATGGTCGCCCTGATCGGCAACGGCCTGCTCACCCTGCTGCGCAACCCCAAGTACGCCGAACTGGCCCGCACCGACTCCAGCACGCTGAGCGCGATCATCGAAGAGGTGCTGCGCTACGCGGGCCCGGTCCGCAACGCCACCTGGCGCTTCGCCATCGAGCCGGTCACCATCGGCGGCCAGCTCGTGCAGACCGGCGAACCCGTGCTGGTGTCCCTGCTCTCGGCCAACCACGACCCCGAGGTCTTCGACTCGCCCGCCGAGTTCGACCCGTACCGCCGCGCCCAGCACCACCTGGCCTTCGGCCACGGCCCGCACGTGTGCGTCGGCCAGTCCATGTCCCGGGTGCTGGGTGAGGTGGCGATCGGGATGGTGCTGCGGTACCTGCCGGATCTGCGCCTGGCGGTCCCGGCGGAGAAATTGAGCTGGTGGCCGAGTGCGATCATGCGCGGGGTATACGAACTCCCGGTGGAGTTCACACCACGAAAGATGTAATTTCTCTAGAGTTTAGCGATACGTCTTTTGGGTGACCCGAAAGACGATTACCCAGCACCATCGGAACCACTGCCTACCCTATCACCTGTGGCAATTTGCCCGGGGGACGGGGGAAATTCGATGGCAGTTCCACGCGATACGAAGGTGTCGATCGACTTCGGCGGAGGCGACCGGTTCGTGGTCGAGGTCGCGCAGCTAGACGGGCTGATCAGGGGCCTCGCCGAGGCCAGGGACGCGATCAAGAAGGTCAACGACGACACCAAGTTGACCCGGCAAATGGCGATCGCACCCAGCCAGGATCCGTACAGCCCCGATGCCATACAAAAGATCGTTGAGCGGACTGTCGAGCTGACGCCAGGCAGCCATTCTTCCGCCAATCTTGCCTACCAGGCTGCGGTGCAAAGCGTGCTGGACAAGCTCATCGCGGCGCAGCGGCAATACCTGGGCGCCGAGGGCGTCAACCAGTCCACCATCAAGGGCAAGGGATGATCGTGGCTGCCAACCGACTCCACCACCTCCTCGCGGCCGGGCTCTGCGCCACGCTGGTGCTCACCGGGTGTGCCGGCGCACCGGGCACACCGACCGCCGCCACCACCTCGAGCAGCACGAACACGAACGGCGCACCGGCGCTGACCCAGCCCGAACTCGACGTCGCACCGTTCGTGGCCAATCCCTGCGGCCTGCTCGACGAACCCAAGCTGAACCAGCTCGGCATCACCGTCACCGGCAAGCCAGACGAGGGTCCGCTCGGCAAGAACTGCCGCTGGATCGCCACCGACACCGCGGCCAGGATCGACTTCTCACTCCACATCAACACCCAGCTCGGCGGCCTCGACCAGCTCTACGGCCGCAAGAACACTTTCCCGCTGTGGCAACCGGTGGAGGTCTCCGGATACCCGGCGGTGATCGCCGATGACGACGACCAGCAGTCCGGCGAGTGCCAGGTCACCATGGCGGTGTCCAACACCGTCCTGCTCCCGGTCGGCTTGCAGCTCAAGAGCGGGGTGGACAAGCCAGCGGACTTCACCAACCCCTGCCCGCGCGGGGTCAAGATCCTTGAGCAGGTCATCCACACGTTGCAGGGCGGCCGCTGATGCCGTTGCCACTGCTGCTCATCGCCGCCGGGGCGACCGCGGGCGGACTGACCGCGGCCGGCTTCCTCACCTCCGACACCCCGCGCCCGGAAGGCCACGCCGGAGACCGGATCTACAAGTGGTTCCACGAGGAAGCCAAGACGCCCTCGGCCGGGCTGGTCCCGATCGAGCGGATCTGGACCAAGGCGGCCGGTGACTACGGGCTGATCCGGGACCAGATCGAGAAGGTGATCACGGCCTCGCACGGGGTCTGGCAGGGGGCGGCGGCGGAGGCGGCGCGGCGGCAGCTCAGCCCGCTGGCCGGGTATGCCGAGGCGGCCGGGGGCCTGGCCAAGCGGACGGCCGAGGCGGTCGCCCAGCAGACCGCGGACTGGTACGGCTGCAAGAACCAGCTCAAACCGGTGCCTGCCGATCCGCCGCAGAACAACCTGCTGAACAAGGTGACCCCGTTCAGCACCGATCTGGACCGGGAGATCGAGCGGTTCCGCGCCGACACCGGGGACAACCAGCGGGTGCTCGCCGGGTATGGCGTGCGCAAGGAGGACAACGTCACCCGGCTGCCGAGCTGGACCGCCCCGCAGGCAGCCGGCGGTGAGGTGTCGGTGGTCGAACCCGGTGGTGGCGGGGGCTTCGACAACCGGGACCGGGGCCGGGACGGTGGGCGCGGCACGGGTCGCGGGACCGGTGGCGGGCAACCGGGCGGTGGTCACGGCGGCACTGGCACCGGGACTGGCGGCGGCACCGATGGTGGTGGCACGGGGGGCGGCGGGACTGGCGGCGACCCTGTTGGGGTGCCCGGTGGGCAGGTGACCGGGCCGCCGAATCGGGATGGCACCGGGTTGGCGGGCTGGGCCGAGCCGCCGCCGGGCACTGCCGCCGGTGGCGGGAGCGGTGCTCACGGCCTCGGCGCGGGTGGCTCGGCCGGTGCATCCGTCGGTGGGTCTGGCGGCTTCGGCGGGGCCACCGGGTTCGGCCCCGGGGTGGGATTCGGGCCGGGCGGCAGTGCCGGGGTTGGCCGGGCGAGCAGCGGCGGGGCCAGTCCGGCCAGTGGTGCCGCGCGGCCGGGTGCGCCGGGTCTGAGCGGGGTGCCGGTCGGTGGCGCCGGGGCACGCGGGGACGAGGACGCGGAGCACGAGCGGCCCTCGTACCTGCTGGAGACCGAGGACGTCTTCGGGGACACCCGGTACGCCGCGCCGCCGGTGATCGGCGAGTAGGCCAGAACGTGACAGAACCCGCTCACCACCTGGGGGTCGTGGTGAGCGGGTTCCGGGGCGGGTCGGTCAGACGACCGTGACCTGCACCTCGATGTTGCCACGAGTGGCGTTGGAGTAGGGGCAGACCTGGTGAGCCTTGGCCACGAGGTCCTCGGCGACTGCCCTTTCGACCCCGGGGACGGTGACCGCGAGGGCCACGGTCAGCTGGAAGCCGCCCTCGGCGCGCGGGCCGATGCCGACCTTGGCGTTGACCTCGGAGCCGTCGACCGGGGTCTTGTTGTTGCGGGCCACCAGCTGCAGGGCGCCGTTGAAGCAGGCCGCGTAGCCCGCGGCGAAGAGCTGTTCCGGGTTGGTGCCGTCGCCGCCCGCGCCGCCCAGTTCCTTGGGCACCGCCAGGCTCTCGTCCAGCACGCCGTCGGAGGAGACGATCTCGCCGCCCCGGCCGCTGCCGGTCGCGGTCGCCTCTGCGGTGTAGAGCACGCTCATCACTGGCCTTCTTTCTGTCGTACTGCCGTCATCGAGTCGTTCAGCCGCCGCAGCCGCGTGTGCAGCTCGGTCAGCTCGTCAAGGGGCAGGCCCATACCGCAGGTCAGCCGTTCCGGGATGTCCAGCGCCCTCGCCCGGAGGTCGCGGCCCGTCTCGGTCGGCTCGACCAGGACGCTGCGTTCGTCCTCTTCGCTGCGCCGCCGCCGGAGCAGGCCTGCCGACTCCATCCGCTTGAGCAGCGGGGAGAGCGTGCCGGAGTCCAGATGCAGCGCGTCGCCGAGGTCCTTCACCGACACCGGGCCGCGTTCCCAGAGCACCAGCAACACCAGGTACTGCGGGTAGGTCAGGCCCAGTTCGTCCAGCATCGGGCGGTACAGGGCGGTGACCGCCCTGGAGGCGGCGTAGAGCGAGAAGCACAACTGGGAGTCCAGGATCAGCTCCGGTCCCGCCTGCTTCGTCATCCCGCTCACCTCGTCCCGTCGTCGTTCTACCGAGAACAGTAGCGCACAACTGAGTTGTACACAACCTAGTTGCTAAATCGATCGCCCCCCGGAGTCGTCCACGGCTACCTTCACCCACAGCACCCGGCCCGGCCATCTGAGCGCCCGGCCGCGGGATCACCTCTGGGGAATCTCATGAACTTCGAAAACTCTCATTCCGATGTGCTCGTGGTCGGCGCCGGACCGGTCGGTCTGCTGCTGGCCGCCGAGCTGCGCCTGGGCGGCGCGTCCGTCCTGATCCTGGACCGGCTCACCGAGCCCAGCGCCTTCTCCAAGGCCTTCGGCCTGGGCGGGCGCACCCTCGACCTGTTCGACCAGCGCGGGCTACTCGACCGGCTGCCCGCCGACGCGCACCGCTGGCAAGCCGGACACTTCGGCGGCCTGCCCACCTGGCTGACCTACGACCGGCTGCCCACCGCGCACCCCTACGCCGTCCGGATCGCCCAGCACGAGACCGAACGGATCCTCGCCGAGCACGTCACCGAACTGGGTTGCGAACTACGCCGCGGCCACGAAGTCACCGCGCTGCACCAGGATCCGGACGGGGTCACCGCCACAGTAGACAGTCCACAAGGGACATACACGGTCCGCTCGGCCTACCTCGCCGGCTGCGACGGCGGCCGCAGCACGATCCGCAAACTCGCCGGGATCGACTTCCCCGGCAGCACCGGGGAGACCGCCAGCCTGCTCGGTGACGTGGTGCTCACCGAGGAACCGCGCACCGGGCTGACCCGCACCGGCACCGGCACCGTCTTCGTCGGCCCGCTCGGCGACGGCCTGCACCGGGTGGTGCCCACCCGCTTCGACCAGCCACCGCCCGAAGGCGATGCGGAACCCACCCTGGACGAACTGCGGGAGGCCCTGCGCGCGGTGCTCGGCACCGATCTCGGCGCGCACTCGCCGCGCTGGCTGTCCCGGTTGCGGCACAACAGCCGGATCGCCGCGACCTACCGCAGTGGCCGGGTGCTGCTGGCGGGCGATGCCGCGCACGTGCACGCGCCCATCGGCGGCCAGGGCCTGAACCTGGGCTTCGGGGACGCGCTGAACCTGGGCTGGAAACTGCTCGCCGCGCTGCGCGGCCGGGATGACCTGCTCGACACCTACGAACAGGAACGCCGTCCTGCCGCGGCGAGCGTGCTGGCCAACACCCGCGCCCAGTTCGCGCTGAACCGGCCGGGTGAGCAGGTCAGCGCACTGCGTGACCTGCTGGACAGCCTGCTGGACATCCCGGAGGTCAACGACCGGCTGGCCGCGATCACCACCAGCACCACGCTGAGCTACGACCTGCCCGGCGAGCACCCGCTCACCGGCACCTTCCTCGCCGACCTGCCACTGGAAGTCGACGGTCGGCCGACCCGGCTGGCCGAACTGCTCCGGACCGGTCAGGGCGTGCTGCTCAACTTCACCGACAAGCCGATCGAGGCCGAGGGTGTGCCCGTGGTCGTCGCGAAGACCGGGCAGCCACCGGCGCCCGCGCTGTTGATCAGGCCGGACGGGCACATCGCGTGGGCCGCCGGTCCCGAAGGAACCGACGGCCCAGGCGAAGCGATGCAGCGGTGGTTCAGCTAGCTCAGTCGTCCTGGCCCTTGGTGATCCGGGCCAGCCGGCGCGGGGTGGGCCACCGGACCTGGGTGGCCCAGCCCAGCTTCTCGAAGATCCAGATCACTCGCGCCGAGATGTCGACCTGACCGCGCAGCACGCCGTGGCGGGCGCATGTCGGGTCGGCGTGGTGCAGGTTGTGCCAGGACTCACCGAAGCTCAGGATCGCCAGCGGCCAGAAGTTCGCGGCCTTGTCCTTGGACTTGAACGGGCGGTCGCCGATCATGTGGCAGATCGAGTTCACCGACCAGGTGATGTGGTGCAGGAAGCTGACCCGGACGAAACCGGCCCAGAACAGCGCGGTCAGCGCGCCCCACCAGGACCAGGTGATCAGGCCGCCGAGAATGCCGGGCAGGATGAAGCTGAGCGTGGTGATCGGCACCAGCAGCTTGTCCACCGCGCGGATGTTCTTGTCCGCCATCAGGTCCGGCGCGAACCGGTCCAGGTTGGTCTTCTCCCGCTCGAACATCCAGCCCATGTGCGCGTGCCAGAAACCCTTGGCCAGGGCCAGCGGGGAGTCACCGTAGAGCCACGGGGAGTGCGGGTCGCCCTCCTTGTCGGAGAAGGCGTGGTGGCGGCGGTGGTCGGCCACCCAGTCGGTCGGCGAACCCTGCACGGCCATGGTGCCTGCCACCGCGAGGCCCACTCGCAGGGCCGGGCTGGCCCGGAACGAACCGTGGGTGAACAACCGGTGGAAGCCGACGGTGACGCCGAGTCCGCTGATCGCGTAGAAGCCGAGCGCCAGACCGATGTCCAGCCAGCTCAGGCCCCAGCCCCAGGCCAGCGGCACGGCCGCGATCAGGGCGAGGAACGGGAGGATGACGAAAATCTTGACGCCCAGGTACGAGGCGGCAGAGCGTTCGCCGTCGAGCATCGGTTTGGGCCCACCAGGCTGCACCGGGGTTTCAAGAGTCGCTGTCACGAGGCCGACGCTAGGTGCGGTTTCTGGGCAAAGCGAGGTCTGCGGCGAAAGAGGGGAGGTAACTCCCCCATGAAAGAAATGCCACCACTACCTTCGGCTCCAGCTTTCGGGCGCGCGGGCGCGCGTAGGGGCGCTCGCTCTTAGTCTGATCGCATGACAGTGCGCGCGGCCCTGGTGGGCTATGGACTGGGCGGCTCGGCCTTCCACGCCCCCTTCCTCGACAGCACCCCCGGCCTGCGACTGGCCGCGGTGGTCACCGGCAACCCGGAGCGGCAGCGGGCCGTGCTGGACCGGTACCCGGACACCGAGATCATCCGCGGCCTGGACGACCTGCTGGTACGCGCCGACGAGTTCGACCTCGCGGTGATCTCCACGCCGAACCGGGAGCACTACGCCAACGCCTCGGCCGCGCTGCGGCACGGGCTGCCGGTGGTGGTGGACAAGCCGTTCTCGGCCACCGCCGCCGACGCCCGCGCGCTGGCCGATCTGGCCGCCGGGCGGGGTTTGCTCGCCGCGCCGTTCCACAACCGGCGCTACGACGGGGATTTCCTTACCGTGCGCCGACTTCTTTCCGAGGGAGCAATCGGAAATCCGACCCGGTTCGAATCCCGGTTCGAGCGCTGGCGGCCGGATCCCAGCACCAGCTGGAAAGCGTGGAAGGAAAGCGCGGACCCGGCCGACGCCGGTGGCATCACGCACGACCTGGGCAGTCACCTGATCGACCAGGCGGTGGCGTTGTTCGGCCGGCCGGTGCACGTCTACGCCGAGATCGGCGTCCGGCGGGCCGGCGCGGTGGCCGATGACGACGCCTTCGTCGCGCTCACCCACCACGACGGCGTGCGCTCCCAGCTCTGGATGAGCGCGCTGGCCGCCGATCTCGGACCGCGGTTCCGGCTGCTCGGCGACGGCGGCGCCTACGTCAAGCACGGCATGGACCCGCAAGAGGACCTGCTCAAGCAGGGCGCGGTGCCCGGCGGACCCGGCTGGGGCGAGGAGGCGGAGGATGCCTGGGGCCGGGTGGGTTCGGTCGGCGAGTTCCGGCCGGTGCGCACCGAAGCGGGCGGATACCAGCACTACTACGCGGGCATCGTCAAGGCGCTCACGCAGGGCGCGCCACCACCGGTGACCGCGCTGGACGGAGTGACCACCGCGGAGATCATCGAGGCCGCCTACGCCTCCAGCCGCACCGGCCAGGTGGTCGAGCTGTAGCTCAGCCTGAGCGCAGCAGGGCGTTGAGCGCCTGCACCGAACGGCGGGCCTGGGCGGCCGGGACCCGGCTGTAGGCCAGCACCAGCCCGGTCCGCCGCGGCTCGCCGTGCCAGTACGGCTCCAGGCCCTCCAGCGCGATCCCGCGCCGGGCCCCGCGCTGGACCAGTTCCCGTTCCAGGGCAAGACCTTCGGGCAGCTCCAGCACCGCGTGCAGACCAGCCGAGATGCCGGTCAGACCGGCGCCCACGGGCAGTTCGGCCAGGGTGGCCACCAGGTGCTCGCGGCGACGGCGGTAGGCGGTGCGGGTACGCCGGATGTGCGCGTCGAACCGGCCGCTGGTGATCAGCTCGGCCAGCCCGAGCTGATCCAGCGCGGGCACGGTCTGGTAGGTCAGCACGTCCACCACCGGGTCCACCAGCTGAGCGGGCAGCGCCAGCCAGCCCAGCCGCATGCCGGGGGCGAGCAGCTTCGAGGTGGTGCCGCCGTAGATCACCCGGGACGGGTCCAGCTCGTGCAGCGCGCCCACCGGCTGCCGGTCGAAGCGGTACTCCCCGTCGTAGTCATCCTCGATCACATACCCGTCCACCCGACGGGCCCAGTCCACGATCTGCTTGCGCCGCAACGGACTCAGCGTGTAGCCGAGCGGGTACTGGTGGGCCGGGGTGACCAGCGCGGCGCGGCCGGTCAGCTCGCCGACCGCCAGGCCCTCGGCGTCCACCGGGGTCGGCCGGATGCCCAGCCCGGCCTTGGTCACCACATCGCGGTGCCGGTACAGGCAGGGCTCCTCCATGTGCAGCTCGGTGATGCCCAGCCGCTGGAAGGTCTCGCACAGCACCCGCAATGCTGGCGAGAACCCACTGCAGATCACGATCCGCTCCGGCGGGCAGAGCACCTTGCGCGCACGGGCCAGGTAGCCGGACAGCGCGGTGCGCAACTCGATCCGGCCCCGCTGGTCGCCGTAGCCGAAGGCCGAGGACGGGGCACTGCGCAACACCGTGCGCAACGCGGCCAGCCAGGAACTGCCGGGGAACAGCGAGGCGTCCGGCTCGCCGGGACGGAAATCCCAGCGCGCGCCCTGCTCGGCCGGGCGGTGCGCGCTCGGCGGGTCCAGCGCGGGGGCGGCGGCCACCACGGTCGGCGCGCCCTGGCGGCTGCGGAACCAGCCCTCGGCGGTGAGCTGGGCGTAGGCCTCCACCACGGTGCCCCTGGCCACGCCGAGCTGGGCGGCCAGCACCCTGGTCGAGGGCAGCGGGTCACCAGGGCGCAGCCTGCCGTCCCTGATCGCCCCGCGCAGCGCCCGCTCGATGGCGGCATGCCGGGTCAGACCGGGTTCCAGGTCCAGATACAGCTCGGCCACTGGTCCAGATTACTTGGCTCGCACTGGTCCAGTTTTCTGGACCAGTTCCGCCTAGGCTGGGTCTCGTGAGCAACAACCGAGCACTCTTCGCGAAGTCCTGGCCCGCCGGCTACAAGGCCATGCTGGCCTTCAACCAGACCGTGGCCGACTCCGGCCTGGACAAGATCCTGGCCGAACTGATCAAGATCCGCGCCTCGCAGCTCAACGGGTGCGCGTTCTGCCTGGACATGCACGTGCGGGACGCGGTCAAGCTGGGCGAGAGCCAGCAGCGACTCGGCCTGATCGCCGCCTGGCGGGAGGCCGCCGGGGTGTTCACCGAGGCCGAGCGGGCCGCGCTGGCGCTGACCGAGGCGGTCACCGGCATCAACCACGGCGGGGTGCCCCAGGACGTCTACGCCGCGGCCCTCGACGCCTTCGGCGAGGAGACCCTGGCCAAGGTGGTCTACGCCATCGTCACCATCAACGCCTGGAACATGCTCAACGTGACCCAGGAACTGCCGTTCAAGGTCGAGCACGCGCATGGGTGATCTCACCGCGCAGGCCGCCGAGCTGAAGTCGCGGCACGTTCCCGGGCGGCCGTTGGTGCTGCCCAACGCCTGGGACGCGGCCACCGCGCGACTGGTGCACAAGCTGGGTTTCCCGGTGGTCGCGACCTCCAGCTACGCCGTGGCCGCGGCCGCCGGGTACCCCGATGACAACTCGATGCCCGCCGAGGTCGCCTTCGCCAGGGTCGCCGCCATCGCCGCGGCCACCCCGGCCCCGGTGACCGCGGACCTGGAGGCCGGTTACGGCCTCTCCGCCAAGGAGTTCACCACCGCGCTGCACGGCGCGGGCGCGGTCGGCTGCAACCTGGAGGACAGCGACCACCGGGGCGGCCTCAAGGCCATCGAGGAGCAGGCCGCCTGGCTGTCCGCGCTGAAGGCCTCGACCGGACAACCGTTTGTGCTCAACGCGCGGATCGACTGCTTCATCCTGGATGCCGGTGCGCCGCAACGGGATCTGGCCGAGGCGATCGAACGCGGCCGGGCCTACCTGGCCGCGGGCGCGGACTGCGTGTACCCGATCGGCCTGCGGGATCCGGTGCGGATCAAGGAGTTCACCGCCGCGGTGGGCGGTCCGGTGAACGTGCACTACCACTTCGACGGCCCGGCCGTGCCGGAGCTGGCCGCGCTCGGCGTGGCCCGGATCTCGCTGGGCGCCGGGCTGTTCGCGGTGGCACAGCGCGCAATCAAGGACGCGGTGGCGACCCTGGGTGACTACTCGTCCACTGTGGACTGAAGTCGAGGCACGATCCGGTGGTCCCGCTGACGGAGCGGCGTTTCGCCCCTTCCGGCGCGGGACCATCGACGCATGCCCCTCCCCACCTTTCTGCCCCTGCTGGCCGCCGCCGGCCTGCTGACCCCCGGCCTGCTCACCCCGCCGCCGGAGAGCGTGCTCGAACTGACCGTGGAGAACGTCGGCGCGGCCAACCTGCCGGACGCGGTCACGCTGACCTGCGGCCCCGACGAGGGCGACCATCCCACGCCCGGACTCGCCTGCACCGAACTCACCAGGGTGGGCGGGGACGTGCGCCAGGTCGGCGATCACGAGACCGCCTGCACCGACCACATCGAGAACCCGAAGCGGGCCACCGCACGCGGGCACTGGCGCGGCCAGGCGGTCGACGTGGAGCTGTACTTCGGCAATCCCTGTGAGTTCGCGACCCGTGCGGGACACGTGTTCCGCATCAACGGAGAGTGAACATCCACGACCGGGTGTCACGCGATCCGGCGGACCCGGCAGCGCAGACCTCGGCCCCCGCGTGCGGCTCCGGTAAACCGGTTCGCACTATGCGTACCTCACACCTACTCGCCAGCACGGCGCTGACCGCAGCCGCGCTGTTCGCGATGACCCCCGCCGCCACCGCGGCGTCCACCTCCGGACTCGATGTTTCGGCGATGACGCTGTCGGTGTCCTACGGCGAAACCGATTCCCTGGTCCCGGACGAGTCCGCGATCCTGGCCTGCAACCCGGCGCTCGGCACGCACCCGAGCCCGACCAGGGCCTGCCGTTCGCTGGCTCGCGCGAACGGCGACATCGCCCGGCTCGCGCCGAAGGACGGCTACGCCTGCACGCTCGACTACCAGCCGCGCTCGGTGTCGGTGAAGGGCACCTACCGCGGCAAGGAGCTGGACTGGCAGGGCCGATTCCCCAACACCTGCACCATGCTCGCCGAGACCGGCGACCTGTTCACCTTCGCCGGCGGTCCTGCCCTGCCGTTGCCGTAGTACTCAGAACTAGTTAGCCCACAGAGCTAACTGCGCGCGCGGGCGGCTCACCTGTACTGCGAGCAGGTGAGCCGCTCGCACCTGTGTCCGGCCCCTGCTGCCGGACACCCATCCCCCGGCCCCTGCTGCCGGAGGAAGTTGGACGGGGCGCCCCGATCGCCCCGCACTCCTAACTAATCATCCAGGGCTGAAGCTACGCTGAGAAATAGCTGTCAAGAACCCGTCCCTCGGCGGACAGGCTCGTCGCCTGTCCCCGCCTTCCGGGTCTCCCACTAGGGTTGCTGCTGCCGCCCTGACTGGCTGCCAGGGTGGGCGCTGCGTCTGGACGCATAACTTCGCCCCAGCGCACAACACCGCGAGTGGCGATGTTGCGCGCCGCGTTGTGGTCGGCGTGCCCAACGAAGCCACACCGGCCACAGACAAACAACGCTTGCGAGCGTCGGCTTTTCTTGTCGATATGCCCGCACCGGTTGCAGGTCTGCGACGTGTAGGCCGGATCGACCTGCACGAACGCGACCCCGGACCGGGCGGCCTTGTACTGGAGGTACTGGCCAAGCTGAGCAAAGGCCCAGGCATGCAGCGTGGCCCGTTGGGGCTTGCGAAGCCGTACCCGTCCGCGGATTCCCGTCAGGTCTTCGACGGCGATACCGCGCTCGGTGCGTTGTGCCTCGGCCACGATGCGTTTGCTGATCCGGTGGTTCACGTCGGCGGCGAACCGGGCTTCCCTGCGGCGGCGTTTCTTGAGCAGACGCCGGGCAGAGGAGGTCTTCTTGACCTGTAGGCGCTGCCGGAGCCGCCGCTGCCGTGCGCGGTACCGGTTGAGGTGCGAGCCGCAGGACCGGTGACCATCGCTGGTGGTGGCGATGTTGATAATCCCGAGGTCGACGCCGAGGAACCCGTCCGGTTCCCGTAACGGCGCTTCCTGAACGTCGATGGCCGCGTGCAGAAACCACATGCCGTCACGGCAGATCAGGTCGGTCTCGCCGATGGTCCCGCCCCGCAGGAGAACCAGCTGTGCGGGACTGCCCACCAGCCGCAGATCGCGGACCCGACCGGCGACCGTCCAGATCGACACCGTGCCCGCACAACCGTGCTCGGGCAGCTGCCAGGACAGGCAGCGAGCATCGAAGGGTTGTGCCGCGTCCGAACGGAATCGAACCGGTTTGTCCGCAACCTTCCGGCGACGCGCTGAACCAGTTGGCCCGTAGTTTCCTGCCCGCAGGTTTGCCCGCACCGTGGCGTAGGCTTCGGCGACCTTGCCGATGACCCTGACCGTGGGCTGCGCCGACAGACCAAACCAGTCCCGCAGTCCGCGGTACCAGCGTTTCTGCGCATCGATCTTGTGCCACACCCGGTCACGATGCATCTGTTCGGATAACCAGGTCGCGGCCACGTTGCAGGTGTGCAGCGTTGCCAACAGAGCCGACGCCTGTTCCGGTGTCGGCAGCAACCTGACCTTCACCACCTGCCGCACAACAGCCATTCTTCCACTGGCCCCTGTCACCACAGTGAACCCGGCATCGGTTCGTTATCCGGGTAAGCCCCAGGGGGCGGCCGGTGTGTTCGGGGTCACCGGCCCGATGCGCAGATCCGGGCGGATGCCTTTGCGGTGCACCAGGACCTCCTCGCCCGCGCGCAGGAACAGCTCGATCTTCCCCTCACCCAGGTCCTGCCAGCGTTTCGGCAGGCCCCACCGGTCCCGCACGCTGATCTCACCCTCGATGCCCGGTCGCAGCACGCACGGGGCGCCGGCCTCGCTGCGCAGCCGCACCCATTGGGTGGCGCCGCCGGATCGCTTGGCGGACAGCAGGAACGCGCCCTCGGTGCGGAACTCGTGCAGCACTGCCTCGCGCCAGCTCGCGGGCACCGCGGGGAACACCCGGATCACCCCGCCCCAGCTCTGGCACAGCATGTCGTGCAGGGACTGGGCCGCGGACAGCGGGGTTTCGATCACCGGCCCGGATTCCTGGTACATGGTGTTCGGTTTGACGAAGCGGCGCAGCAGCTCACCGAGGTAGAACTCGGCCTTGTCGCCGCGGCCCATCTGCGCGGAGATCGCGGCCGCGCCGGTGAAGCTGTAGCCCTGCAGCGCGCCCTCGAAGCTGATCCAGTGCTCCAGGGAGGTCTCGATGAGCTTGCGGTGCTCGGGCTGTTCCCAGGTGATCTCGTAGAGCGGGTAGACCTGCAGCAGGTGTGAGTAGTGCCGGTGCGATTTCGCGAACGGCGCGCCCGCGCCGATCATGTAGCCGTTGGCGTCCACCGGGTAGCCGGTGAGTTTGTCCAGCACCTCGCGCCAGCGCCCGGTCATCGGATCGGCCACCCGCAGGATCTTCGCCGCTTCGAGGAGGGTCTTGCAGCCCCAGCGCAGCAGGGCCAGGTCGTAGGTGCAGTCCGGCGCGTTGATCCCGTACTCGGGTGAGAAGGTGAACGGCAGATGCAGTCTGCCGTCCGGGCCGGTGCTGAGGAAGTGCAGGTAGTAGCGGATCGCGCCGCGCAGCAACGGGAAGAGCACCTCGCGCAACAGGTGCTCGTCCATGGTGTGCCGGTAGGACAACCACACGTTGTGCAGGGCCCACACCAGGTTGCCGACCTCCGGGGTCGGTTCGGCCTTGCCGGGGACGCCGATGCCGTAGCCCGCGGTGCCGGTGCCGGATCCGTTGCGCAGGAACATGTCCGTGGTGCGCGGCAGGCCGTAGCTGCCGTCCCGGTAGGCCGCGTCCACCTGTTCGCGCAGTGCGTCCCGGTGCCGGTCCAGGCTGCGGGTGACCGCGTCCAGCTCCAGGTGGTTGGAGCCGTGGATGAGCCAGTACTCCAGCTGCACGTTGAGGTTCCACCAGGTGGCAGGCCACGGGGTGGGTTCGAGCCAGGGCCCGGTGGTGGCCATCACCGGGGCGTCCGCACGGGCCGCGGAAGCGATCTTGTAGAGCTGGATCCAGTAGAAGCTCTGCAGCCTGCCGTCCGGCACGGACAGGAAGCTCTTCCGGTAGTAGTCGTTCCACCAGCGCCGATGGCCGCGGGCGAAGGTGTCGAAGGGCTGGGTGGCGGCGGCCCGGACCGCGTGCAGGGCCTTGGCCCGCGGCGGGGTGCCGGGGTGCGCCCACGCCACGGTGGCGTACAGGGTGCGGCGGCCGCCGCGGGTGCTCTCCCGCCAGGCGGTGACGTGCCCGCCACCGGCCAGCAGCGGCTGGGCCGCGAGCCGGGTGTCCCCGTGCTGTTCCAGTTCCGGGGCCGGGTTGGGCAGGAAACCGGGCGGTGGCGGCTTGTTGAAGCGTGGGTCGGTGCGCGGGCTGATCGCGGTGGCCGGGTGGAATTTCCAGGTCAGGCCGCGCTCACCGGCACTGGGGGCCAGCTCCACCGCGAGCACCGATCGTCCACTGTGGACAATGGCGCGGAGTCCGATGGTGCCCGCCGCGGTGGTGATGGTGCCGCGCAGTTCGGCGTTGTTCAGGTCCAGCCGCCAGTCCACGCCGGTGATCGCGCCGACGGGGGTGAGCGCGAGATGGCCGATCGGGATCCGGGCCAGGCCGAACAGCGCGCCGAACTCGGGACGGTGATCCTGCACCTCGGAGTGCTGCACGTTGAACCGGATGCTGTTGCCGCCGGGCGGGGCGTAGATGCCGGAGCCGAGGAACCCGTTGCCCAGGAAGGGGCCCTCGGCCCAGGTCGCCGGGAGCTTGCGCCAGATCAGGTCGCTGGAGGCGAGGAAGTCGGTCCAGCCGCGGTCGCCGAGGCCGTCGACCCAGCCGCCCCCTGCCGAGCCGCTGCCCACGGCTTCGACGGGGGCGGCCGGGTCTTCAGCGCCGGCCAGCGCCGCGGGTGCTGCCACCGCACCCGCCACTCCGGCCAGCGCGCCACCCAGTAATCCGCGTCGGGTCAGTTCGCCCGCACCGTCCATCCCAGCACCCCTCTGTGCGATGGGTAAGCGCATTCATCCGACCTATCCGGTCGAAACTAGGAACGAAAAGGTTACCCAGTCAAGGGTAAACCTGCGAAAACACCGACCTTTGGCCAGGTTTTTGGGTCCATTCACTGAATGCCCCCCGCCGAACGGACCCTGCCTGCCGCCCACGTGCTGCTCCTAGCGTCGGAGTCCTCATGCCCCCTGCACATGAGGTGGAAGGAACACCCGATGAAGCTCACCCGCTTGCTCGCACTCGGCGCCTGCGCCGCCGCCCTGGCCGCGATCCCGGTCGGCGCGGCCACCGCCAGTCCGACCCAGGAGGTGTCCGCGCAGCAGACCGCTGACTACTGGACACCAGAGCGGATCAAGGACGCGGTGAACAACCCCATGCCGCTGCCCGGCCCGGACATGAGCAGCACCGGCGGCCTGTCCGCCGCCGCGCCGCAGGCCACCATCCAGCCGGTGCCCGGCCCGTACACCACGGAGAAGATGCGCAGCCAGGGCAGGCTGCTGTTCACCACCGGCGGCCGCAACTCCAGCTGCTCGGCGACCTCGGTGGTGGCGGCCAACAAGAACCTGGTGTGGACCGCGGCGCACTGCCTGCAGTACGGCGGCAACACCTCGGCGAACGTGAGCTTCCTGCCCGCGTTCCTGAACAACGCCCGCCCGTACGGCACCTGGCCGGCCACCAAGCTGCACATCCCGGCCCGGTGGACCTCCAGCTCGCAGCGTGACTTCGCCTACGACTACGCGGCCTTCTCGGTGGCCTCGCAGAACGGCAAGTCGCTGACCGACACCGTCGGCGCGAAGAGCATCGTGTTCAGCGACAAGCGTGCCCAGCAGTCCACCCTCTACGGCTACCCGGCCGAGTCCCCCTACACCGGTCAGCAGAGCTACAACTGCAGTGGCCAGGCCCGCGTGCAGACCTTTGACGCGACGCTGGCCTGCAACGGCATCGGCGGCCAGAGCGGTGGCGCCTGGCTGAACGCCAGCGACCAGATCTGGGCGGTCAACAGCCGCTCCGACCGGCGCACCACCACCTGGGGCACCCTGTTCGACGCCAACGCGAAGACCTTCTACACCCAGGTCCAGGCCTGAGCTGAGCAGTAGCCGGGCGGTGTGCCCGTTGCCCTGGCACACCGCCCGGCTCCGCCCCCCTCGCGCCCCACCCGGCTACGCCACCCCGCCCCCCGGGCGGCGCGGCGAGCTTCACCATCTCGCATCCCGCTCGGGCCGAACACCTCGTTCTAGGGTGTTGCGGTGACCTCGCGACGGTGGCCTGGATTTGTCTACGACGCCGGTGACGAGCCTGATCCGCGGTTCACCCTGGCCAATGAGCGGACCTTCCTGGCCTGGATCCGCACCGCGCTCGGCCTGATGGCGGGCGGAGTGGCGGTGGAGGCGCTCGGTTATCCCGGGCACGGCGCGCTGCGCGCCGTGCTGGCGGTGTCGCTGCTGCTCTCGGGCGTGCTGTGCGCGGGCACCGCGTTCTTCCGCTGGGCCGCCGCTGAACGCGCCATGCGACTGGGTCAGCCGTTGCCGGGACCGTTCCTGTTGCCGGTGCTCGGCGCGGTGCTGGTGCTGGCCGGACTGCTCGCGGTGCTCATGGTGCTGCTGTGATCGACCCCGGCCTGCAGCCCGAGCGGACCGTGCTGGCCTGGCGGCGCACCCTGCTGGCCTTCCTCGGCGCGGCCCTGGTGCTGTTGCGGCTGGCCGCGCACCGCAGTCCGTTGCTGGCCGCCGGGATCGTGCTGGTGGCCGGGCCGGTGGCGGCGCTGGTGAGCCTGGACCTGCGGCGGCGGTACCGCCGCGTCCGCGCCGACCTGCCCGGTTCGGCCAGTCGGTGGGACGGGCGGCTGCCGCTGTGGACCAGCCTGTTCGCCGGGCTGCTCGGGCTCGGCGCGCTGCTGTACGTGCTCAGCGCCCCGCGATGACCTCCAGGTTCGGCACCAGCTCGGCCGGGCTGGGCTGGGCGGCGATCTCCGCCCGCACCTCGGCCACCGCGGCCTTCAGCTTCTCCTCGTGCAGCAGCCCGTCGATCTGCTCGGCGGTCACCTGCCCGCCCATCGCGGCGTAGCCGACACCCCGCTGGACCACCAGGTCGGCGTTGATGAACTGGTCCGCGCCGTAGGGCGAGAGCAGCTGCGGGATCCCGGCGACCAGCGCGGTCAGCGTGCTGCCCGAGCCGCCGTGGTGGATCGCGGCGTCGCAGTAGGCCAGCAGCGAGTTCAGCGGCAGGTAGCCGATCACCCTGGCGTGCGGCGGCAACGCCAGCCCGGACAGGTCCCACGGACCGGCGGCCAGCACCAGTTCGGCGCCGCTGTCCTCGGCCGCGTCCAGGATCCGCTGCCACGGGCTCAGCTCGGCCCCGCCCTGGTCGATGGTGCCCATGGTGACCAGGATCCGCGGCCGTTCGCGCGGCGCCGCCAGCCAGTCCGGCAGCACCGCGCCGCCGTTGTAGGGCACGTACCGGGTGCTGATGCCCTTGAGTCCGCCGTGCATGCTCGGCGGGGCCAGGTCCAGCGCGGTCTCCGGGGTGGCCAGCGGCTCGGTGACGTGCCGGTGGATCTCCTCGATCAGGCCGTGCCCGCCGCTGAAGCCGAACCCGTGCGCCACACAGGGAATGCCGAGCCGGGCGGCGATGATCGGGCCGGTGGTGTCGCACAGCTCGTAGACCACCAGGTCCGGCCGCCACTGCTCGGCGTGCGCCAGTGCCCCGGCCAGCATCAGCTCGCCCATGGTGGCGAACATCCGGCCTGCCTCGCCCACCAGATCCGGCGGCTCGGCGCCGGGCCCGGGCTTGGTGTGGGCGTCGAAACGCAGGCCCAGCGCGGCTTTGAGGTCCACGCCGGGCGCGGCGTCGACCACGGTCAGGCCCGCGTTCGCGGCCGCGGTGGCGGCGGAGTCCGCGGTGGCCAGCCGGACCTCGTGGCCGGCCGCCCGCAGCGCCCAGGCAGTGGAGATCATCGGGAACAGGTGGCCGAGACCAGGGGTGCTGGTGAGCAGAACGCGCATGCCCACCAACCTACTCAAGTTTGAGCAATGGCCGCCAGTGCCAGACCGGCCATCGAGCTGACCACAAGAACTCGCATGTCCGGCTCCCTGGTGCTGGACCCGGGTGGACGGCGGCCCCACCGCTCGCCGTCCACCCGGACCATTCAGGGGGTCAGTGTCCCGCGATGGCTTCCAGGTGCGGGACCAGCGCGGCCGGACTCGGCTGCGCGGCCATCTCCGCCTTGACCTCGGCCACCGCGGTCTTGATGCCCTGGTCGTGCAGCAGGCGGTGGATCTGCTCGGCGGTGACGCCCTCGTGCTCGGCGCTCAGGCCCGCGCCGCGCTTGGCGATCCGCTCGGCGTTGTAGAACTGGTCCGCGCCCTGCGGCACGATCAGCTGGGTCACCCCGGCGTCGACCGCGGTGAGCGTGCTGCCCGAGCCGCCGTGGTGCACCAGCGCGTCGCAGACCCCGAGCAGCGCGCCCAGCGGCAGGTAGCCGATGGTGCGCACGTGCGGGGGCAGCTCACCCAGTTCGGACAGGTCCATCGACCCGGCGGCCAGGATCAGCTCGGCGTCGGCGTCCACGGCCACGTCCAGGATGGCCCGCCACGGGTTGAGACCGACGTGGGTGGCCATCGCGGTGCCCATGGTGATCACGATCCGCGGGCGCTCCTTCGGCCCGGAGAGCCACTCCGGCAGCACCGCGCCGCCGTTGTAGGGCACGTACCGGGTGCTGATGCCCTTGAGTTCGCCCTCCAGGCTGGGCGGGGCCACGTCGATCGCGTTCGCCTTCTCGGCCAGGCCGTCGACGCCCAGGCGGGTGAAGGTGTCGGTGAGATGCGGCAGCATCCCGTCGAACAGCTCCTGCGCGTTGGTCAGGCCGAAGCCGTGCTGCACGCAGGGGATGCCGAGCTTGGCGGCCACGATCGGGCCTGTGGCGTCGGTCAGGTCGTAGACCACCAGGTCCGGCTGCCACAGCGCGGCCTGGCGGACGGTCTCGTCGGCGGCCAGGTCGGCCATGTGCGCGAACATGACGCCCGCACTGGCCATCGAGTCGGGCCGGGGCTGGCCGGGCTGGGCGGCGGGGAAGCCCTCGGTGCCGAAGTTCTGCTCGATGATCCGCTGGACCTCGGCTTCCCAGTCGATACCGGGACAGGACTCCACCACGGCGAGGCCGGCGTTGGCCGCCGCGGTGGCCGCGGGACCGGTGGTGGCCACCCGCACTTCGTGCCCGGCGGCTCGTAACGCCCAGGCGGTGGAGATCATCGGGAACAGGTGGCCGAGGCCGGCCGAGCTGGTGAACAGGACGCGCATGACTTCCTCCCAGTGGACGATCACCCTCCCTGCCCATCTAACTCGCACACTGAGAATCTTGTCGAGTGAGATAAATAAGGAACACGGAACGAACCGGACGGGTCCGCGTGGGATCACCCTGTTGTGGGATTGCGCGAAGAGGGACCAACACAATGTTGATCAGACAAGAAGGGGCGACCCGCTCAACCGGCCTGGGGGTCACCGGGAGCGAGCCGCCTCCGTCAGTCTACGCGGACCGGCGCCCGGCCCACGACCGGCCCTCGAATACTTTTTGCTCTCGAGAAGAAGCCAGGTGCAGGCAATCGAGTGACGGGCCAGGCATGCGAGTGATTTCGCTGGTGAGCACTCCATGACAGCCCGTGCCCGGCCGATTACTCCTCCATGCCCATGCCCAGTGCGCCGAACGCGGTCAACCCGCTGCTCGCGCCGCTGCGGCTGAGGTCAGCCGAGTGCTCCCGGGGCCGGGCCACCGCCCATGGGTGAACCACGCTGGTGGGTGGAATGCGATGACCCCTTCGGACGGGCGCGGTCGGTGACCCTGCTCGCCGAACCAGACTCAGTGTTACTCATCACACCGCCAGGAGAGACGGCCGTCCTGTCCGCCACGCAGACCCGGGCTCTGCACGCGGCACTGGACGACGCCCTGGCGGAGTCCTCCCCCGCGAGACGAGGAGACGACCAGGATGGACGACGTGCTGCGCCAGGCGGTGCTGGACCGGCTCGCCCTGCTTGACCAACTGGCCGAGGAGGGCGACGCCAACTCGCTGCTGCCGCTGGCGCGCACCGAGCTTCAGCGCCTGGCCGAAGGCTGGCGGTTGCTGCTGACCGTGCATCAGCCGGATGAGGACGGCCGCTGCAAGGCCTGCCCCGGCGGGTTCCTCGGCCGCGGCAGGCGCTGGCCCTGCCAGATGTGGCTGACCGCGCACAAGCACCTGATCAACGACGGCTCCGGGCACCGGGAACGCCGGATGGCCAAGCGGAACCCGTTCAGCCGCAAGGCCGCCCGCGCCGTGCCACCGGTGCCGCCCGCGCTGCCGAACCCGCCGAGGGAGAGCACCATCCCGCCGGACGTGCTGGCCGCGCTGGTCACCCAGGCCGGTGGTCCGCCGCAGCAACGCCAGGGCACCATGCCGCCCGGCGTGATCCCACCGTTCACCGGGGTCAACGGCACCATCACGCCGGAGACCACGCCCCCGCTGACCGGCACCCTGCCCCCGGGCGCGGTGCTGCCGGTGCGCATCCCACAGGCCGTGACCGGCACCATGCCGCCCGGTCAGCTCGCGCCGTTGTCCCCGCTCGGGGGACAACAGCAGACCGTGGCGCCGCCGGTGATCGGCGCGGTCAGCGTGGTCACGGCAGGCGCCCGCGCCGCCGCCCAGACGCCGCTGCCGCTGGCCGAGGTCCCGGCCGAGGGCGCGGCCGAGGTGACCACCGAGATCCCCCGGATCCGGCTCACCCTGCCCAGCGAACTCGACCCCGAGCTGCTCGAACAGCTCAGCGCCACCCTCGACCCGGAACGGCCCGCGCCGCTGGAGACCACCGACCCCGGCATCCACCGGGCGGCCGTGGTCGAACGCGAGCCCACGCTGCCCCGGATCCGGCAGCGGCCCGTGTAACCGGTCACTCCGGGCGCCATGGTCGGCAACTGTCCTACACGGAGCCGACCAATGCGGCAGTATTGCGGCCGTACCCCGTGGCACCTGGAGGAACGCGTGCACGACGGCAGCGGCCGGATCGTGGTGGGGAACCTGACGAAGCAGTTCGGGAACATCACCGCGGTGCAGGACCTCAGCTTCATCGTCGAACCCGGCACTGTGACCGGCTTCCTCGGCCCCAACGGGTCGGGCAAGACGACCACCCTGCGCATGGTGCTCGGCCTGGTCCGGCCCACCGGCGGGCAATCGACCATCAACGGGGTGCCCTACGAGCGGCTCGGCACGCCGGGCCGGGTGGTCGGCTCGGTGCTGGAGGCGCAGAGCTTCCATCCCGGCCGGTCCGCGCGCAATCACCTCAAGATCTACGCCGCCGCGCTGATGGTGCCGGACGAGCGGGTGGACCAGGTGCTCCAGCTGGTCGGCCTGGCCGCCGCGGCCGACCGGCGGGCAGGCAGCTTCTCCCTCGGCATGCGGCAGCGCCTGGCGCTGGCCACCGCGCTGCTGGGCGATCCGCAGGTGCTGGTGCTGGACGAGCCTGCCAACGGGCTGGACCCGGAGGGCATCGCCTGGCTGCGCACCTTCCTGCAGTCCTTCGCCCGCAGCGGCCGCACCGTGCTGGTCTCCAGCCACCTGCTGGCCGAGGTCGAGCAGACCGTGGACCACGTGGTGATCATCAGCCGCGGCCGGACCGTCTACAACGGCGGTCTGGACACGCTGCGCCAGTCCCAGCAGAGCCGGGTCATCGTGCAGCCCTCCGACCCGCACAAGCTGGTCGAGGCCTTGCAGGCGGCCGGGCACACCATGATCGAGCCGACCCAGGACGGCAGGCTGGCCATCACCGGCGTGCACACCAAGCAGGTCGCCGACGTGGCGCTGGCCGCGGGCGTGGCCATCTACGCCATGCAGGAGGAGCAGGTCGACCTGGAGCGGCTGTTCTTCCAGCTCACCAGCGCCCAGTACACCGGGGCGGCGCCCGGCCAGTATCCGCCGCCGACCCCGCCCGGCGGTGGCTGGGGACCGCCCTCCGGCGGCCTGCCGGCCCCGACCTCCTACCAGCAGGCCTACCAGCAGGAACAGGCGTACCAACCGGGTTATCAGCAGCCGCAGCAGCCCGGTTATCCGCCACAGCCCGGTCAGCAGGGCAACCAGTACGGAGGTAACGCCTGATGGGCGCCCTGATCAAGAGCGAGCTGCGCAAGATCCTGACCACCAACGTCTGGTGGGCGCTGCTGATCCCGGCGGCGCTGGTCACGCTGCTGGTCACCCTCGGCGGCAGCGCGTTCGGCATGCTGCTCTCCAGCGTGGCCTCGCAGGTCCAGGACACCGAGATCAACGTGCCGCTGGCGCTGCTGGTCTTCCCCACCGGGGTGAACATCGGCACCATCTTCACCGCGATCTTCGGCGGGCTGGCGGTGGCCGCGGAGTTCCAGCACCGCACGATCACCACCACCTACCTCACCGCGCCCTCGCGCACCTCGGTGCTGCTGGCCAAGCTGGCCGCCTACGGTGGTTTCGGGGTGCTCTACGGCGTGGTCATCGTGTTGTTCGGCTCGATCGGCGCGCTGCTGGCGCTGGACATCGACAACTTCCCGAACCTGGGCTCCTGGCTGGTGCTCTGCCTGGTCTCGGTGCTGGCCAACGTGCTGTGGGCGGTGCTGGGCGTCGGCCTGGGCGCGCTGATGAGCAACCAGATCGCGATCGTGCTGGTGGTGCCGCTGGGCGCGCTGGTGGAACGGCTGCTCCGCGGCCTGCTGGGTGCCCAGGGCGTGGGCGAGGTCGGCAACTTCCTGCCCAACGCGGTGGGCAACGGCCTGGTCAGCGGGGTGGGCCAGGACCTGTTCATGGACAACATCGGCACCAGCATGCGCAGCATGGGCCGCGCCCTCACCGACGCCAGCGAACCGTCCTGGTGGCTCAGTGGCCTGGTGTTCCTCGGCTACCTCGCGCTGTTCCTCGGCCTGGGCAGGCTGGTCGCGCAGCGGCGGGACATCGCCTGATCGGAAAATGTGTCGGCACCCCGGGTTAGCGTGAGGGGGTGCCCGAACCGACCACCACGCAGCAACCCGCAGGCCCTGGCTGGATCCGCAAACTGAGCCGTGCCTGCTGGGCGCACCCGAAGCTCGTGGTGGCCGCGATGCTGGCCGCGGTGGTCGGGGTGGGCCTGCAGGCCGTGGCCCCGCTGCTGCTGGCCAGGGCGGTGGACGACGCGGTGGCTGGCAGCACCGCCTGGCTGGGCTGGATCGTGGCCGGGCTGAGCGCGCTGGCGCTGCTGTCCTTCGGCGCCGGGTTCGTGCGCCGTTACCTGGGCGGGCGGCTGGCCCTGGACGTGCAGCACGACCTGCGGCGCGCGGTGTTCGCCTCGGTGCAGCGGCTGGACGGCGGCACCCAGGACTCGCTGCGCACCGGGCAGGTGGTCTCCCGGGCGATCACCGACCTGCAGCTGGTCTACTCGCTGATGTCGATGGTGCCGCTGGCCGCGGGGCAGGTGGTCTTCGCGGTGATCGCGCTGGCCGCGATGCTGTGGCTGTCCCCGCTGCTCACCCTGGTCGCGCTGCTGGTGGTGCCGATGGTCTTCGTGACCGTGCTGCGCAGCAGGGGCGTGTTGTTCCCGGCCACCTGGTCGGCCCAGCAGCGGGCCGCGGACGTGGCCCAGCACGTGGAGGAGACGGTCACCGGGGTCCGGGTGGTCAAGGGCTTCGGGCAGGAGGCCAGGGAGACCGGCAGGCTGGAAGCGGCGGCCACCCGGCTCTTCGGCGAACGGCTGCGCGCGGCCCGGCTGACCGCCCGGCCGAACGCGACGCTGGCCGCGTTACCCGCGCTCGGCCAGGTCGGCGTGCTCGGCTTCGGCGGGGTGCTCGCGCTCAACGGGCAGGTCAGCCTGGGCACCTTCCTGGCCTTCGCCACCTACGTGGCCAACCTGATCGGCCCGGCCCGGATGCTGTCCAGCCTGCTGATCACCAGCCAGCTGGCCAGGGCCAGCGTGGAGCGGGTGTACGACCTGGTCGACTCCCAGCCCGAGGTCACCGACGCCCCGGACGCCGCCGGCCTGCCGGACGGGCCGCTGGCGGTCTCCTTCGAGGACGTCCGGTTCGGCTACAGCCGAGGTGAGCCGGTGCTGGACGGGGTGAGCCTGCACGTGGCGCCGGGCGAGACGCTGGCCCTGGTGGGCACCGCGGGCTCGGGCAAGTCCACCGTGTCACTGCTGCTGCCCCGGTTCTACGACGTGCACGCGGGCGCGGTGAAGCTGGGCGGGGCGGACATCAGGGGACTGCGGATCGCCGCGTTGCGCGGGGCGATCGGGGTGGTGTTCGAGGAGGCGTTCCTGTTCTCCGACAGCGTGCGCGCCAACATCGCCTACGGCAGACCCGCGGCCACCGACGCCGAGGTCGAGGCGGCGGCCAGGGCCGCGGAGGCGCACGAGTTCATCGAGGCGCTGCCGCACGGCTACGACACCGTGGTCGGCGAGCGCGGACTCACTCTTTCCGGTGGCCAGCGGCAGCGGGTCGCGCTGGCCCGCGCACTGCTGTCCGACCCCAGGGTGCTGATCCTGGACGACGCCACCTCCGCGGTGGACCCGGCCACCGAGGCCGCCATCCACGCCACCCTGCACGCGGTCACCGCGAGCCGGACCACCCTGCTCATCGCGCACCGCCGGTCCACCCTGGCGCTGGCCGACCGGATCGCGGTGCTCGACGGCGGCAAGGTGGTCGACGTCGGCACCAGGGCCGAGCTGACCCAGCGCTGCGCGTTGTTCCGGGCCTTGCTGGCCGGTCCGGGCGAGGTGATCGAGGAGGCCCAGGCCGAAGCGCCGCAACGGCTGGAGCCAGGCCCGGACGGGGTCACGCCCGCGCTGTGGCCGGACCCGCCCGCGGAGACCTGGGCGCCAAGCAACTCGGCCCGGCAGGCCGCGGCAGGCGGCCGGTCCGGCCGAGGTGGTAGCCGGGGCGCCGCGCTGGGTGCGCTGGAACCGACCCCGGAACTGCTCGCCCAGGTGGACAAGCTGCCGCCGGTGCGGGACGAGCCGGAGCTGCCGGGCATCGACGCCCGCGCGCCCGACCCCGGTTTCCGGTTACGCAGGCTGCTGCACCCGGTGCGGTCGTTGCTGCTGCTCGCGGTGGCCTTCGTGGCGGTGGACGCGGCCGCCTCGATCGCGCTGCCCACCCTGTTCCGGCACGGCGTGGACGCCGGGGTCGGCGGGCGCTCGGGCTGGGCGCTGGCCGGGCTGGTGCTGCTCGGCGTGCTGGTGGTCGGCATCGGTTGGGTCGTGGTCAGCGCGCAGACCCTGGTCACCGCGCGGGCCGGGGAGAGCGTGCTCTACCTGCTGCGGGTGCGCAGTTTCAGCCACCTGCAACGGCTCGGCCTCGACTACTACGAGCGCGAGCTGGCCGGGCGGATCATGACCCGGATGACCACCGACGTGGACGCGCTGTCCACGTTCCTGCAGACCGGACTGGCCACCGCGGTGGTCAGCGTGCTGACCGTGGGCGGCATCGCGGTCGCCCTGCTGGTCACCGATCTGGCGCTGGCCCTGGTCGCACTGGCCGCGCTGCCGATCCTGCTGGGCGCCACGGTGATCTTCCGGCGGTACTCCTCGCAGGCCTACGCCGAGGCGCGGGAACGGGTCTCGGTGGTCAACGCCGACCTGCAGGAGAACGTCTCCGGGCTGCGCGTCTCCCAGGCCTTCACCAGGGAGGAGCACTCCGCGGCCGCCTTCGCCGAGCGCAGCGACGCCTACCGGCGGTCCCGGCTGCGCGCCCAGCGCTACATCGCGACCTACTTCCCGTTCGTCACCCTGCTCTCCGACCTGGCCCAGGCCGCGGTGCTGGGCGTGGGCGCCTACCGGGTGGCCACCGGCTCGCTGACCACCGGCGTGCTGCTGGCCTTCTTGCTCTACCTGGGCCTGTTCTTCGCCCCGATCCAGCAGCTGTCCGGGGTCTTCGACGGCTACCAGCAGGCCAAGGTCGGCCTGCGCCGGATCGGCGACCTGCTGCGCACCCCGACCTCGGTGCCACCGGCGGGCCACCCGCGCGCGGTGCCGGCCCGGCTGCGTGGCGCGGTGGAGCTGCGCGGGGTCGGATTCACCTATCCGGGCACGGATCGGCCCGCGTTGAGCGATATCTCGCTGACCGTGCGTCCCGGCGAGACCATCGCGCTGGTCGGCGCGACCGGCGCGGGCAAATCCACCCTGGTCAAGCTGATCGCCCGGTTCTACGACGCCACGCAGGGCGCGGTGCTGGTGGACGGGGTGGACATCCGCGCCTACGACCTGCCCGGTTACCGCGGCAGGCTGGGCGTGGTGCCGCAGGAAGCGCACCTGTTCACCGGCGACGTGGCGGGCAACATCGGTTACGGCAGACCGGAATCCACCCCCGCCGAGCTGGAGGCCGCGGCCCGCTCGGTCGGCGCGCTGCCCATGATCGCCGGCCTGCGCGCCGGGTTCCGCCAGCCGGTAGGCGAACGCGGGCAAGGGCTTTCCGCCGGTCAGCGTCAGCTGGTCGCACTGGCCAGGGCCCGCCTGGTCGACCCGGACCTGCTGCTGCTGGACGAGGCCACCGCCGCCCTGGACCCGGCCACCGAAGCCGCCGTGCTGGACGCGAGCGACCGCCTCAGCGGCGAACGCACCACCTTCGTGGTCGCCCACCGGCTGGCCACCGCGGCCCGCGCGGACCGCATCGTGGTCCTCGCCGGCGGCCGGATCGAGGAGGAGGGCACCCACACCCAGCTGCTCGCGATGGGCGGCGCCTACGCCCGTTTATGGGCCGCTGGAACCCTCGATGCCGCCTAGCGGACCTGCCTTGAGCTGGCCTTGAGGTGCCGATTTCACACTAAAACGATCCAGTAAACGATTCTGTGACCTAGCCCTCCGCGTGCTGCCCCCGCCCTGTACCACGGCGGCGCGCGGTAGGACTAGCCTGAAACAGAGTGTGTCTTACCCCGAGCAGATGGATCGAGGCGAGTGTCGGCCGTGTCCAGCAGCAGCCCTGCGTCACAGTTCGGCCCCAATGAGTGGCTAGTCGAGGAAATGTACGAGAACTTCCTCGCTGATCCCACCTCCGTAGACCCGGCGTGGCACGACTTCTTCGCCGACTACAAGCCGACGCAGAAGTCCGCCGACACCGGCGTGACAGCGGCGCAGTCGGCCGCCGCCAGCACTGTGACAACAACCCAGGCAGCCCCCCCGAAGGCGCCTGACACCAATGGTCAAGCACCGGCGACCGCCCCCAAGGTGGCGACCCCGGCCAAGGCGAAGCCGACCCCGTCGGCCGCCGCGACCGCGACCCCGGTGAAGCAGCCCGCGGGTCCCGGCGAGCGCAAGCCGCTGCGTGGCGCCGCCGCGGCGATCGCCAGGAACATGGAGCAGTCGCTGACCGTGCCGACCGCCACCTCGGTGCGCTCGGTCCCGGCCAAGCTGCTCGCGGACAACCGGATCGTGATCAACAATCACCTCAAGCGGACCCGCGGTGGGAAGGTCTCCTTCACCCACCTCATCGGTTACGCGATCGTTCGGGCGCTGGAGAGCTACCCGAACATGAACCGGTTCTTCGCCGAGACCGACGGCAAGCCGACCATCGGCACGCCCGAGCACGTCAACCTCGGCCTGGCCATCGACCTGCCAGGCAAGGACGGCGCCCGCACCCTGGTGGTTGCCTCCATCAAGAGCTGCGAGTCCATGTCCTTCCTGCAGTTCTGGCAGGCGTATGAGGACCTGATCCGCAAGGCGCGCGGCGGCAAGCTCGGCAACGACGACTTCACCGGCACCACGATCTCGCTGACCAACCCCGGCACCATCGGCACCAACCACTCGGTGCCGCGGCTGACCGCCGGTCAGGGCGCGATCATCGGCGTTGGCGCGATGGAGTACCCGGCCGAGTTCCAGGGCGCCAGCGAGAAGGCCCTGATCAAGATGGGCATCAGCAAGATCATCACGCTGACGTCCACCTACGACCACCGGATCATCCAGGGCGCCGAGTCCGGCGAGTTCCTGCGCCGGATCCACCAGCTGCTGCTGGGCGAGGACGGCTTCTACGACAGCATCTTCGCCTCGCTGCGCATCCCGTACGAGCCGATCCGCTGGGTGGCCGACATCCCGGACGGCGCGGTGGACAAGACCGCCCGCGTGCTGGAGCTGATCGACGCCTTCCGCAGCCGCGGCCACCTGATGGCCGACACCGACCCGCTGAACTACCGCCAGCGCCGCCACCCGGACCTGGACGTGCTCTCGCACGGCCTGACCCTGTGGGACCTGGACCGGGAGTTCGCCGTCGGCGGCTTCGCGGCCCAGGAGCGGATGAAGCTGCGCGACGTCCTCGGCGTGCTGCGCAACTCCTACTGCCGCACCGTGGGCATCGAGTACACCCACATCCTCGGCCCGGACGAGCGCAAGTGGCTGCAGGAGCGGATCGAGGTCCCGCACTCCAAGCCGGACCAGGCCGAGCAGATCTACATCCTGAGCAAGCTCAACGCGGCCGAGGCCTTCGAGACCTTCCTGCAGACCAAGTACGTCGGGCAGAAGCGGTTCTCCCTCGAAGGCGGCGAGACCGTCATCCCGCTGCTGGACGCGGTGCTGGACAAGGCCGCCGAGTATGACCTGGACGAGGTCGTCATCGGCATGCCGCACCGGGGCCGCCTCAACGTGCTGGCCAACATCGTGGGCAAGCCGATCTCGCAGATCTTCCGCGAGTTCGAGGGCAACCTGGACCCGGGCCAGGCGCACGGCTCCGGCGACGTGAAGTACCACCTCGGCGCCGAGGGCAAGTACTTCCGGATGTTCGGCGACGGCGAGGTCAAGGTCTCGCTGACCTGTAACCCCTCGCACCTGGAAGCCGTGGACCCGGTGCTGGAAGGCATCGTCCGGGCCAAGCAGGACATCCTGGACAAGGGCGCCGAGGGCTTCACCGTGGTGCCGGTCATGCTGCACGGCGACGCCGCCTTCGCCGGTCAGGGTGTGGTGGCCGAGACGCTGAACCTGGCGCTGCTGCGCGGCTACCGCACCGGCGGCACCGTGCACGTGGTGGTCAACAACCAGGTGGGCTTCACCACCGCGCCGGAGTACTCGCGCTCCAGCCAGTACTGCACCGACGTCGCCAAGATGATCGAGGCGCCGGTCTTCCACGTCAACGGCGACGACCCCGAGGCCTGTGTCTGGGTGGCGAAGCTGGCGATGGAGTACCGCCGGGCCTTCGGCAAGGACGTCGTGATCGACATGATCTGCTACCGGCGCCGTGGTCACAACGAGGGCGACGACCCGTCGATGACCCAGCCGGCCATGTACGACCTGATCGACACCAAGCGCTCGGTCCGCAAGACCTACACCGAGGCGCTGATCGGCCGGGGCGACATCTCGGTCGAGGAGGCCGAGAGCGCGCTGAAGGACTTCGGCAGCCAGCTGGAGCACGTCTTCAACGAGGTCCGCGAGCTGGAGAAGCACCCGGCCGTGGTGAGCCCGTCGGTGGAGGCCGAGCAGGTCATCCCGACCAAGCTCAAGACCGCGATCTCGCTGGAGACGCTGACCCACATCGCCGACTCGCACATCAACCTGCCGGAGGGCTTCAGCCCGCACCCGCGGGTCAAGCCGGTGCTGGAACGCCGGGCCAAGATGGCCCGCGAGGGCGGCATCGACTGGGCCTTCGCCGAGCTGCTGGCCTTCGGCTCGCTGGTGATGGAGCAGCGCCGGGTCCGGCTGGCCGGTCAGGACTCCCGCCGCGGCACCTTCGTGCAGCGGCACTCGGTGCTGATCGACCGCAAGACCGGCAAGGAATACACCCCGCTGCAGAACCTGTCCGACGACCAGGCCAAGTTCCTGGTCTACGACTCGGCGCTGTCGGAGTTCGCCGCGCTCGGCTTCGAGTACGGCTACTCGGTGGCCAACCCGGACGCGCTGGTGCTCTGGGAAGCCCAGTTCGGTGACTTCGTCAACGGCGCCCAGCCGATCATCGACGAGTTCATCTCCTCCGGCGAGGCCAAGTGGGGCCAGCGCTCCGACGTCGTGCTGCTGCTGCCGCACGGCCACGAGGGCCAGGGCCCTGACCACACCTCGGGCCGGATCGAGCGGTTCCTGCAGCTGTGCGCCGAGGGCTCGATGACCGTGGCGGTGCCCTCCACCCCGGCCAGCTACTTCCACCTGCTGCGCCGGCACGCCCTGGACGGGATCAACCGCCCGCTGGTGGTGTTCACCCCCAAGTCGATGCTGCGCCTGAAGACCGCGACCAGCCCGGTCGAGGACTTCACCGAGAGCAAGTTCCACTCGGTGCTGGCCGATCCGCTGGTCGCCGACCCGAACAAGGTCGACCGGGTGCTGCTGTGCAGCGGCAAGATCAGCTACGAACTCAACGCCGAGCGGCAGAAGCGCGGCGCGGACAACGTGGCGATCGTGCGCATCGAGCAGCTCTACCCGGTGCCGCACAAGAAGCTGGCCCTGGTACTGGACAAGTACCCCAACGCCAAGGACGTCCGCTGGGTCCAGGAGGAGCCTGCCAACCAGGGCGCCTGGCCGTTCCTGGGGCTGTCCCTGCCGGAACTGCTGCCGGAGCGGCTGGCCGGACTCAAGCGCGTCTCGCGGCGCGCGATGGCCGCCCCGTCGGCCGGGTCCAGCAAGGTGCACGAGGTCGAGCAGGCGGCCTTGATCGCCAAGGCTTTCGACTGATCGTTTGAAGTGGTCCCGAGCCGCCAAGTCCACTGTGGACTTGGCGGCTCGGCCTTATCCCGGAGGAAATCCGTGTACTTCACCGACCGCGGTATCGAGGAGCTGGAGCAGCGGCGCGGCGAGGAGGAGGTCACCCTGGCCTGGGTGGCCGACAAACTGCGCGCCTTCGTCGACGCCAACCCGGACTTCGAGACCACCATCGAGCGGCTGGCGACCTTCCTGGCCCGCGACGACGCCGACGACCTGGACGACTAGCCGCACTGACCGAGCCGGTCCCGGGCCGCGTCCAGCTCGGCCCGGACCAGCTCGTCCGCCTCGACGATCACCAGCCCGGCCCCGAGCGCGGCCAGGCTGAGCACATCCCTGGCCACCTCCCGCGGCTGATCGGCGCTCAGCAGCACCTCGCTGCCGCCCTCGACCTCGGTGACCCGCGCGGGCAGCAGCCGGAACACCCAGGCGAGCACCTCCCGCGGCGCCGCAGCGATCCGGACCACCGCGCTGTGCCGGTAGGGCGTGGTGGCCAGCACCCGGTCCAGGTAGGCGCCGGTGTCCGCGGCGGGCAGCTCGCGTGGTGCGAACCGGCGGCCGGTGGGCCGAGGGTCGGTGATCCGGTCCACCCGGAAGGTGCGCCAGTCGGCCCGTGCCGGGTCGTAGGCCAGCAGGTACCAGAGCCGGTAGGCGGTGACCAGCCGGTGCGGTTCGGCCCGCCGCTCCCCCGCCGAGCCGTCCCGCCGCCGGTAGCCGAAGGTCAGCAGCTCCCCGTCCCGCACCGCCGCACCCAGCACGGCCAGCACCGCCGGGTCGACCTGCGCGCCGCTGACCGGCTGCACCGCCTCGGTGGCCTGGGCGACCGCGGCCACCCGGTGCCGCAGCCGGGACGGCAGGATCTGGGACAGCTTGGCCAGCGCGCGCACCGCGGTCTCGGCCACCCCGCTGACCCCGCTGCCCGCGGCGGTGAGCAGCCCGGTGGCCACCGCGACCGCCTCCTCCTCGTCCAGGGCCAGCGGCGGCAGGTTCCGGCCGGAGACCAGCCGGTAGCCGCCCGCGGTGCCGGTGCCGGCGTGTACCGGGTAGCCCAGTTCGCGCAGCTTCTCCACATCGCGCCGCACGGTTCGGTCGGTGACCGCCAGCCGCTGCGCCAGCTCCGCCCCTGACCATTCCCGGCGGGCCTGCAACAGCGATAGCAACCGCATGACGCGGGCGAGTGGGCTCATGTCCCCAAGACTGCCACCGTTGCGGACAGAACCTGTCCGCAACGGCTCCTAACCTGGGCCGCATGTTGACCTTCGAGCCCCACTCCCCCGGCTACGACACCGAACGCGCCGCCTTCCAGACCAACTCCACCTACCGCCCGGCCCTGGTCGTCGGCGCCACCTCCGCCGCCGAGGTGCGGGCCGCCGTCCGGCTGGCCGCCGGGCGGAACCTGCCGGTCGCGGTCCAGTCCACCGGCCACGGCCTGCCGCCCACGGGCGAGCCGGGCGTGCTGATCACCACCCACCGAATGCGCGAGCTGACCGTCAACCCGGCCGAGCGCACCGCCACGGTGGCCGCCGGGGTGCGCTGGGGCGAGGTCCTGGAGGCCGCCGCCCCGCACGGCCTGGTCCCGCTGCTGGGCAGCACCCCGCACGTCGGCGTGATCGGCTACACCGTGGGCGGCGGCCTGAGCCTGTTCGGCCGCGCCTTCGGCTGGGCCGCCGACCGGGTCCGCGCCCTGGAGGTGGTCACCGCCGACGGCGAACTCCAGCACGTACGCCCCGGCTCGGACCTGTACTGGGGCCTGCTCGGCGGCGGCGCAAACCTGGGCATCGTGACCGAGTTGACCTTCGAGCTGGTCCCCATGCCGGAGCTGTGGGCCGGCGGGTTGTTCTTCGACGCCGAACTGATCCCCGAGGCGCTGCGGGTCTGGACCGAGTGGACCACGACCGTCCCGGACACCCTGACCAGCTCGATCGCGGTGATCCCGTTCCCGGACTTCCCCGGCGTGCCCGAACTGCTCCGCGGCCGCCGGGTCGCGCACATCCGGATCATCCAGGCGGGCCCCGCCTCCGACGACCTGGTGGCCCCGCTACGCGCCCTCGGCCCGTTCCAGGACACCGTGGGCCCGATGAAACTCACCGAGGTCGGCACGATCTACAACGACCCCACCACCCCGGCCCCATACCACTCCACCAACCGGCTGCTCCGCGACGCCGACGCCCTCACCACCCGCCGCCTGCTCGCACACACCCCCAACGGCCCGCACATCGTCGAACTCCGCCACCTGGGCGGCGCGCTGGCCAGCCCGGCCCGCAACGCGGTCAGCGGCCGGGACGCGCGGTACCTGGCCACCATCACCACGCTGCACCCGGAGCCGGGCACGGCCGCCACGCACGAAGCGCTGTTCGCCGCACTGACCCCGTGGACCAGCGGCGATCGGTTCCGCAACTTCCTCACCGACCCGGCCCAGGCCCGCTACCCACGCCGCCTGCACGAGCTGAAGGCGCGACTGGACCCGGCCGGGCGGTTCGGCGTGCTGCCTCAGAATCCCGACACGGCGTGCGGCGTGTAGGGCGCCTCCAGCCGGGCGATCTCCTCTTCGGACAGTTCAAACCCGACCGCGGCGACCGCGTCGTCCAGGTGCGACATCTTGGTGGCGCCCACGATGGGGGCGGTCACCGCGGGGTTGTGCAGCAGCCAGGCCAGGCCGACCTGAGCCCTGGGCACGCCGCGTTCGGCGGCCACCGCCGCCACCGCGTCCACCACGACCCGGTCGCTGTCCTGGTAGAGCGTCTTGCCGAAGGCATCGGATTCGGCGCGCGCGGTGGCCTCGTCCCAGTCCCTGGTGAGGCGGCCGCGGGCCAGTGGGCTCCACGGGATGACGCCGATGCCCTCCTCCGCGCAGAAGGGCAGCATCTCGCGCTCTTCCTCGCGGTAGATCAGGTTGTAGTGGTTCTGCATGGAGACGAACCGGGTCCAGCCGTTGAGGTCGGCCAGGTACTGCATTTTCGCGAACTGGTAGGCGTGCATCGAGGAGGCGCCCAGGTAGCGGACCTTGCCCGACTTCACCACGTCGTGCAGGGCTTCCAGGGTCTCCTCGATCGGGGTGTGCCGGTCGAAGCGGTGGATCTGGTACAGGTCGATGTAGTCGGTGCCCAGCCGGCGCAGGCTGTTGTCCACCTCGGTGAAGATCGCCTTGCGGGACAGTCCGCGCCGGTTCGGCCCCTCCCCCATCGGCAGGTGCACCTTGGTGGCCAGCACGATCTCGTCCCGCCGCCCGTACTCGCCGAGCAGCTTGCCGACGATTTCCTCGCTGGTGCCGTCGCTGTAGGCGTTCGCGGTGTCGTAGAAGTTGATCCCCAGCTCGACCGCCCGCTTGAGGAACGGCCTGCTCTGCTCCTCGGTCAGCGACCACGGGTGGGTGCCGCGCTCGGGCACGCCGTAGCTCATGCAGCCCAGGCAGATCCGCGAGACATCCAGCCCGGTGGCCCCCAGCTTCACATACTCCATGCGGCCGAACCTACGCCGCTCTCGCGCGCGCGGCAGCGCATTTCCGGTCCCTGGGCCATCATCGACGGCATGAGCGAGCCCGTGTCACCAGGACAGGTCATCGTGCTCACCGGCCCGCCGGGTGCGGGCAAGAGCACGGTGGCGCGGTTGCTGGCCGATGAGCTGTCGCCCAGCGTGCACCTGCACACCGACGACTTCTACAAGTTCATCCGGCGCGGCGCGATCGCGCCGTACCTGCCCGAAGCCCAGCGACAGAACGAGATCGTGGTGGACGTGCTGGCCACCGCCGCCTTCGGCTACGCCGCAGGCGGCTACGACGTGGTGGTGGACGGCGTGATCGGCCCGTGGTTCCTGGACGTCTTCCGCAAGGCGGGCGGCGGGTTCGCCGTGCACTACGTGGTGCTGCGGCCCAACGAGGCGATCACCATCGGGCGGGCGGTGGACCGAGGGCCCGGCGCGCTGACCGAGGTGGCGCCGATCCGGTCGCTGTACAAGCAGTTCAGCGGGCTGGGCGAGCTGGAACGGCATGTGGTCGACTCCGGGCCGCTGGACGCCGAGGACACCACCACCGCGGTGCTGGCCGGGATCGCCCGCGGTGCGTACCGGCTGACCGAGGGCTGAGTCCACGGCCGAAAATCCACCGAAAGCGTGGCCGGACCCGGGGTCACCGGCGGGATACCGTCGGCGGGGTGCGACTGCTGATCGTGGAGGACGAGGCGGACCTGGCCAGTGCGCTGCGCACCGGCCTGAGCCACGCCGGGTACGCGGTGGACACCGCGGCCACCGGCGCCGAGGCGCTGGCCAAGTTCGGGGTGCACGCCTACGACCTGGTGGTGCTGGACCTGAACCTGCCGGACGGGGACGGGCTGCTGCTGTGCCGCCGGATCCGCTCGGTCAGCGGGGTGCGCATCCTGATGCTCACCGCCCGCGCCAGCCTGGCCGACCGGGTGCGCGGCCTCGACCACGGCGCGGACGACTACCTGGTCAAGCCGTTCGCGCTGGCCGAGTTGCTGGCCCGGCTGCGCGCGCTGCTGCGCCGGGACGGGGACACCGGGGAGCCGGTGCTGCGCGCCGGTGGGCTGGAACTGGATCCGGCCAGTGGCGAGGTGTCCCGGGGCGGGGTGCCGATCACGTTGACCCGCAAGGAGTTCGGCGTGCTGCGTTACCTGATGTCCAGGCCAGGCAGGCTGGTCCCGGCCGAGGAACTACTCGAACACGTGTGGGACGAGTTCGCCAACCCGTTCACCGAGACCGTGCGGGTCACCGTAGGAACGTTGCGGCGCAAGGTGTCCAGCCCCGGTGCGGCGGCGCCGATCGAGACCGTGATCGGCCGCGGCTACCGGCTGGTGGACCGGTGAGCGCCCGCCGCTGGCTGACCACGATCCGGTTCCGGCTCACCGTGTCCTACTCGGCCTGGGTGTTCGTGCTGGGCGCGCTGGTGATCACCTCGATCTACCTCGGCGTGCTCTACACCCTGGAAACCGCCCCGCCGGTGGAGCAGGAGGGGCTGGTCAAGGTGTTCATCCACGACGTCGGGGGCGGTGCGACGTCCTGGACAGTGGAGAAGCAGAACGCGGTGCAGAGCTTCGAGCGCAAGATCCAGTACCAGGCGATCACCCTGCTCGGCCGGTACTCGGCGATCGCGCTGTCCGTGCTGTTCCTGCTGAGCCTGCTCATCGGCTGGTGGCAGGCAGGCCGCGCGCTGCGCCCAATCCGCCGGATCACCCAGCGCGCCAGGGAGATCGGCGCCACCGACCTGTCCCGCCGGATCGCCCTGGACGGCCCGCCGGACGAACTGCGCGGCCTGGCCGACACCATCGACGACATGCTGGCCCGGCTGGACACCGCCTTCGCCGACCAGCGCCGCCTGCTCGGCGACGCCTCACACGAGCTGCGCAACCCCCTCGCCATCATCCAGGCCAACCTGGACGCGGTGCTCACCCGCCCGGACGCGACGATGGCCGAACGCGACCAGGCGGGTGAGGTGGTGCGCCGTGCGGTGCTGCGGATGAGCGGCCTGGTCGAGGACCTGCTGGCCACCGGCCGCCGGGACGCCCCCGCCTTCGCCGAAACCGAGGCCGACCTCGCCGGACTGGCCGAGGAATCCGCCGCCGAACACGATCAGCTCGCCACTGAAGCCGGCGTCGCCCTCACCCGCGAACTGACCCCGGGACTGCGGGTGATCGGTGACCGCGACGCGCTGAAACGCGCCACCGCCAACCTGTTGAGCAACGCGCTGCGCTTCGCCCCCGCGGGCAGCACGGTGCGGCTGGCCACCGGCCGCGGCGACGGCTGGTGCTGGCTCGCGGTGCACGACGACGGCCCCGGCATCCGCCCCGACGACCAGCCCCGGGTGTTCGACCGGTTCTGGCAGGCAGGCGAACACGCCGCGCACAACGGGCACAGCGGGCTGGGCCTGGCGATCGTGCGGCAGATCATGGAGGGCCACGACGGCCGCGTCACCGTGCACAGCATCCCCGGCCAGGGCTGCACCTTCGTGCTGTGGCTACCGGATCTGACCGCCCCGCACCGCATGCCGTCGCCACGGGGGCCGGGCGGGGCTGATCCCCCGCCCGGCCCGGCACTCAGCCCTTGCCCTTGCGGCAGAAGGCCTCGACCCGCGCGAGAGCCTCGTACAACGTCTCCGACTTCTTCTCCACCTTGACCAGCCCGCCCAGCTTCTTGCAGGTGGTCCCGGTCTTCTTCTCGTAGTTCGCGATCCCCCGGTCCACCCCGTCCTGCGCCAGCCGCACGGCCTTGTCCGCGGTCTCCGCCGCGGCATACCCGGCGAACTTGACCACGCCTGGCTTACCCGGCTTCGCCGCCTCATCCGCCATGGCTACCGACGCGGTGCCCAACGGCAGGCCGATGGCCAGCGCGCCGACCAGGAGGATGGACTTCAGCGACCTCATGGAAATCTCCTTGTGTTGGTGGGAAAACCACGAGCAGTCAACCGAAACAGGGGGAAAACCAACCGAAAGCCAAGATCAAGCGGGCGAGCTGGGAGCATGGGCGGATGACTGCTCCGCGGGTGCCGTTGACGCCGTTGCGCTGGTGGTGGGTTGCCGTGTCCGCGGCGGTGGTCGTGCTGGCGGGGCTGGGCATCGGGTACTGGTTGTGGCGGGCGGCGGGCGGGTTGCTGGAGCCGGAGGCGACCAAGGCGCGGATCGAGGCGATCCGGACCGGGCTGACCACCTCGGCGGGGGTCGGGGCGGCGCTGGCGTTGTTGCTGGCGGTGCGACGGCAGCGGGCGACCGAGATCGGGCTGGGGTTGCAGGACGCGGATCTGGCGCAGAAGGAGCAGGCGGCGGCGGACGTCCGGCATGACGCGGCGGAAAAGCGGATCACCGAGCTGTATACGAAAGCGGCGGATCAGCTGGGGTCGGACAAGGCGCCGGTGCGGCTGGCGGGGCTGTACGCGCTGGAGCGGCTGGGCGAGGGCAATCCGGATCATCGGCAGACGGTGGTGAACCTGTTCTGCGCGTACCTGCGGATGCCGTACGAGAGCGGCCAGGAGGAACGGCAGGTCCGGCTCACCGCGCAGCGGATTCTGGCCTGGCACCTGCTGCGGGAGACCGCGCAATTCTGGCCGGAGATCACCCTCGACCTCAGCGGCGCGGTCCTGCTGGACTTCACCCTGAGCTATTGCGTGGTGGCCAGCGTGAACTTCCGCCACGCCGAGTTCCAGGGCGCCGCGGACTTCACGAGGAGTGAGTTTCAGCTGTTCACCGACTTTTCTGGTGCAAGGTTCACCGGCTCAGTCGATTTCGCCAATGTCGATCTCGCCCGCACGCAGTTCGATACGGCGCGCTTCCTCGGTCTCGTCCACTTCGGCAACGCGAGGTTCCCCGGGTTTGCCAATTTCGTGGGAGCGGTCTTCGTGGCCCCAGCGATTTTCGGCGACCCGGTGCCGGGCCAGGTCAATCTCGACCAGGCCCGCACCCGGGTCGGCACCGACGACCACTGGCCCGCTGGCTGGATCGTGCAGCCGCCACCCCGCGAGGTCGAAGGCCGGATCGAGGGTCTGCCGGGAACCTGGGGCTACTTGACCCGCAGTCCGGACCGCCACACCGAGTGAGTCAGCGGCACCCCCGGCCGGTAAGCCAGGTGCGTCACCGACGGCGCGTTCAGCACGTGCACATCCGCCCGCGCCCCCGGCCGCAGCACGCCAACCGCGCCATCCCCGCTCTCCCGCCCCAGCGCCCGCGCCCCGCCCCAGGTGGCCGCCCGCACCGCTTCCTCGACCGTGAGGCGCATCTGGAGGACCGCGGTGGTCACGCAGAAGGCCATCGAGGAGGTGTAGCTGGAGCCGGGGTTGCAGTTGGAGGCCAGGGCGATGGTGGCGCCGGCGTCCACGAGCTTGCGGGCCTCGGGCAAGGGCTGGCGGGTGGAGAGGTCGCAGGCGGGGAGCAAGGTGGCGACCGTGTCGGAGTTGGCCAGGGCGTCGATGTCGCTGGGGGTGAGGTGGGTGCAGTGGTCGACGCTGGCGGCGCCGAGTTCCACCGCCAGGCGGACGCCGGGGCCGTAGCCGAGCTGGTTGCCGTGCACGCGCAGGCCAAGGCCCTTGGCGGCGGCGGCGTTGAGCACGGTGCGGGACTGGTCTTCGTCGAAGGCGCCGGTTTCGCAGAAGACGTCGGCCCAGCGGACGTGCGGGGCCACCGCGTCCAGCATCTCGCCGCAGACCAGGTCCACGTAGTCGTCGGCGTCCCAGCCCGGCGGCACCAGGTGTGCGCCCAGGAAGGTGACCTCGTCGGCCAGCTCGGCGGCGATCCGGGCGGAGCGGAGTTCGTGTTCGGTGTTGAGGCCGTAGCCGGTTTTGGTTTCCAGGTAGGTGGTGCCCTGGGCGACGGCCTCGGCGAGGTGGTGGCGCAGGCCCTCGATCAGCTCGGTGTCGGTGGCCTCGCGAGTGGCGTTGACGGTGACCGCGATGCCGCCCGCCTGGTAGGGCTGACCGGCCATCCGGGCGGTGAACTCGGCGGTGCGGTCACCGGCGAAGAGCAGGTGGGTGTGGCTGTCCACCCAGCCGGGCAGCACGGCCCGGCCCTCGACGTCGACCAGGTTGTCCGCGTCCGGTGCGCTCGCTTCGGGACCTGCCCAGACCACCCGGTCGCCGTCGAGTACCAGGGCGGCGTTGCTGAGCTGGCCCAGTTCGGGGTCGTTGGTGGTCAGCTCACCGATGCCGGTGATCAGGACGGTCATGCCCACACCTCCTTGATCGCCTTGGCCAGCAACGGTCCCACCGGGCCGAGCCGGATGTGTTCACCATGCCGGACGACCAGCTGGCCGCCGTTGACCACACTGTCCACATCGGACGCGGTGGCCGCCAGCAGGACCTGGTCCGGACGGCAGCCCGCGGTGCGCACCGAATCCAGCCGCAGTGCCACCAGATCGGCCCGCTGGCCGACCGCGAGCTGGCCCGCGTCCGGCCAGCCGAGCGCCCGGTGACCGTCCACTGTGGACGCCTTGAGCAGTTCGGCCGGGGTGAACCGGCCGCGCTGGCCGGTGCGCAGGCGTTCGTGGTGCTCCAGCGCCCTGGCTTCCAGGATCGGGTCGTTGACCGCGTGCTGGTCGCTGCCCAGGGAGAGCGGACTGCCCGCGTCGGCCAGTTCGCGGGCCGGGCCGATGCCGTCGGCGAGGTCGGCCTCGGTGGTCGGGCAGAAGCAGGAGCCGGTGCCGGTCTCGCCGAGCAGCGCGATGTCGCCGGGGGTCAGGTGGGTGGCGTGCACCGCGGTGGTGTGCGGGGACAGCGCGTCCGCGGCGTGCAGCAGTTCGGCCGGGGTCAGCCCGTGCGCGGCCTGGCAGGCCTCGTTCTCCGCGGGCTGTTCGGACAGGTGCACGTGCAGTGGACGGCCCGCCGCGCCCGCGACCACGTCGGCGAGCTGGTCGCGGGGCACCGCGCGGACCGAGTGGATGGCCGCGCCGATCCGGGTGTTGTGGTCAGCAGGCATGGCGGCGACCCGGGCGGCCCAGCTCGCCGCGTCGCCGTCGCCGAAGCGGAGTTGTTCCGGGGCAAGGGGAGCGCCGAAGCCCGCGGACAGGTAGCAGGTGTCCAGCAGGGTGAGCCGGACACCGGCCTCGGCGGCGGCCTGGCGCAGGGCCTCACCCATCGCGTTGGGATCGCGGTAGGGCTTGCCCCCGGGAGCGTGGTGCACGTAGTGGAACTCGCCGACCGCGGTCACCCCGGACAACGCCATCTCGGCGTACACCGCGCGGGCCAGCCGCCGGTAGTTGTCCGGGTTGAGCTTGGCGGCCAGCGCGTACATGCCCTCCCGCCAGGTCCAGAAGGTGCCGCCGTCGCCGTGTGTGCGCCCGCGCAGCGCCCGGTGGAAGGCGTGCGAGTGCGCGTTGGCGAACCCGGGCAGCACCACCCCCGGCAGCCGCCGGGCGCCCAGCGGCGGACTGTCCACTGTGGACACCTCGGTGAACACGCCGTCCTCGGCGCGGATCAGCACGCCGCTGGTCACCCCGCCGGGCAGCCAGGCCTGTTCGCACCAGTAGGTGCTCATCGGGTCAGCTGTTCCACGACGTGGGCCAGTGCGGTGACCCCGGCCTCGCAGTCGGCCGGTTCGGCGTGTTCGGCCGGGGCGTGGCTGATGCCGGTGGGGTTGCGCACGAACAGCATCGCGGTGGGCACCTTGGCGGCCAGGATCCCGGCGTCGTGCCCGGCCCCGGTGGGCAGCGCGGGCACCCCGCCGAGCTGGGCGGCGAGCTGGTCGCGCAGCTCCGGGTCGAAGATCACCGTATCGCCGTAGGACTCCTCGGTCACCGCGACCGCGCAGCCCTCGGCCTCGGCGGCGTCCCTGGCCGCCGCGGTGATCTCGGCGACCACGTTGCGGGTGACCTCGTCGGTGGCCGCCCGCGCGTCCAGCCACACGTCCACCGCGGAGGCGATCACGTTGGTGCCGCCCGGATTCGGGATGAGCTTGCCCACCGTGGCCCGAGCCCCGTCCACCGCCCGCGCCGCGGCCCGCGCGGCCAGCACCAGCTGGGCGGCGGGCAGCATCGGGTCGGTGCGGTCGCCGATCAGGGTGGCCCCGGCGTGGTTGCCCTCGCCGGTGAACCGGAACCGCCAGCGGCCGTGTGCCAGGATCGAGCTGGCCACCCCGACCGGCGCGTCCAGGTCGACCAGGCCCTTGCCCTGCTCCACGTGCAGTTCGACGAAGCAGCCGATCGAGGCCAGCGCCGCCGGGTCCGGCCCGAGCCGGGCCGGGTCGAGCCCGGCCGCGTCCACCGCGTCGGCCAGGGTGATCCCGTTGAGATCGGTGAGCCGCCGCGCCGCGTCCGGGTCGATGCTGCCCGCCATCAGCCGGGAGCCGAGGCAGGGCACGCCGAAGCGCCCGCCCTCCTCCTCGGCGAACACGGTCACCGCGAACGGCCGCCGCGGCTGGAAACCCCTGGCCTGCAACACATCCACCGCGGCCAGCGCGGAGACCACGCCCAGCGGGCCGTCGAAGGCGCCGCCGCCGGGCACTGAGTCGAGGTGGCTGCCGGTGATGACCGCGTCCTTGCCGGGCGCGCCCCACCAGGCCCACAGGTTGCCGTTGCGGTCGTTCTCCACCGTCAGGCCACGCTTGCCGGCCTCGGCGATGAACCACTCGCGCAGTTCCAGTTCCACCACGTCGAACCCGTGCCGGGAGTACCCGCCGCGCTGGCGGTCGACCCCGACGCCGCTGATGTCCGACAGCAACCCCGTCGCAGTGCTCATACCTTTTTCGATACCCCTTCCATGGGCACCCGCACACCGCGTTCCGCCGCAACCTCATCCGCCCGGGAGTACCCGGCGTCGACGTGGCGGATGACGCCCATGGCGGGGTCGTTGGTCAGCACGCGTTCGAGCTTCTGCGCGGCCAGCGCGGTGCCGTCGGCGACGGTGACCTGGCCGGCGTGGATGGAGCGGCCGATGCCCACGCCGCCGCCGTGGTGGATGGACACCCAGGTGGCGCCGCTGGCGGTGTTGATCAGGGCGTTGAGCAGGGGCCAGTCCGCGATGGCGTCGGAGCCGTCGGCCATGGCCTCGGTCTCCCGGTACGGGGAGGCGACCGAGCCGCAGTCCAGGTGGTCCCGGCCGATGACGATGGGCGCGGAGAGTTCGCCGCTGGCCACCATCTCGTTGAACTTCAGGCCGGCCAGGTGGCGTTCGCCGTAGCCGAGCCAGCAGATCCGGGCGGGCAGGCCCTGGAACTCCACCCGCTCCTGGGCCATGGTGATCCACCGGTGCAGCTGCTTGTTCTCCGGGAACAGTTCCAGGATGGCGCGGTCGGTGGCCGCGATGTCCTTGGGGTCACCGGAGAGCGCGGCCCAGCGGAACGGGCCCTTGCCCTCGCAGAACAGCGGGCGGATGTAGGCGGGCACGAAGCCGGGGAAGTCGAAGGCCCGCTCGTAGCCGCCGAGTTTGGCCTCGCCGCGGATGGAGTTGCCGTAGTCGAAGACCTCGGCGCCGCGGTCCATGAACCCGACCATGGCCTCCACCTGCTCGGCCATCGACTCCCTGGACCGGTCGGTGAACTCATCCGGCTTCTTGGCCGCGTAGTCGTGCCAGTCGGCCAGGGCCACGCCCTTGGGCAGGTAGGCCAGCGGGTCGTGCGCGGAGGTCTGGTCGGTGACCACGTCGATGTCCACGCCCCGGCGCAACAGCTCGGGGAAGACCTCGGCGGCGTTGCCGATGACCGCCACGGACAGCGCGCGCCGCTCTCGCTTGGCGGCCAGGCAGCGCTGCACCGCGTCGTCGAGGTCGTCAGCGATCTCGTCCAGGTAGCGGTGTTCCAGGCGGCGGCGGGCGCGGTCCGGGTCGACCTCCACGCACAGCGCGACGCCCTCGTTCATGGTGACCGCCAGGGGCTGGGCGCCGCCCATGCCGCCGAGGCCGCCGGTGAGGGTGAGGGTGCCGGCCAGGGTGCCGCCGAAGCGCTTGCTGGCCACCGCGGCGAAGGTCTCGTAGGTGCCCTGCAGGATGCCCTGGGTGCCGATGTAGATCCAGGAGCCCGCGGTCATCTGGCCGTACATGGTGAGCCCGAGCTGTTCCAGCCGCCGGAACTCCGGCCAGGTGGCCCAGTCGCCGACCAGGTTGGAGTTGGCGATGAGCACCCGCGGCGCCCACTCGTGCGTGCGCATCACGCCGACCGGGCGGCCGGACTGCACCAGCAGCGTCTCGTCCGGGGCCAGCGTGGTCAGCTCGCGGCTGATCGCGTCGAAGCTGTTCCAGTCCCTGGCGGCCTTGCCGGTGCCGCCGTAGACGACCAGGTCGTCCGGGCGTTCGGCGACCTCGGGGTCGAGGTTGTTGTGGAACATGCGCAGTGCGGCCTCGGTGGACCAGTCACGCGCGGTCAGTTCGGTTCCGCGCGCGGCGCGCACCGGACGGGGGCCTGCGGTGGTCACTTCACCCTCCATTGGTGGACGAGAGGAATGGTTCGACCGCGGCGTGCAGCTCGCCGGAACGCACCACGCGTTCGGCGGCGGCGATCTCCGGGGCCAGGTGGCGGTCGGGGCCCGGCCCGGCGACGTGCTCGCGGAGCACGCGCAGCGCGGCGGCGGTGGCCGGGGCCGGTTCGAGCGGGGCGCGCAGGTCCAGCGCGCGGGCCGCGGTGAGCAGTTCGATGGCCAGCACGGTGGTCAGCCCGTCGACCGCCTTGCGCAGCTTGCGCGCGGCGGACCAGCCCATGGAGACGTGGTCCTCCTGCATGGCCGAGCTGGGGATGGAGTCGACCGAGGCCGGGTTGGCCAGCCGCTTCAGCTCGGAGACCAGGGCGGCCTGGGTGTACTGGGCGATCATGTGGCCGGAGTCCACGCCGGGGTCGTGTGCCAGGAACGGCGGCAGGCCGTGCGAGCGGGCCACGTCCAGCATCCGGTCGGTGCGGCGTTCGGCGATGCTGGCCACGTCGGCGATCGGGATGGCCAGGAAGTCCAGCGCGTAGGCCACCGGCGCGCCGTGGAAGTTGCCGTTGGACTCCACCCGGCCGTCGGAAAGCACCACCGGGTTGTCCACCGCGGCGGCCAGTTCCCGGTCGGCCACGGTCTCCACGTAGGCCAGGGTGTCCCTGGCCGCGCCGTGCACCTGCGGGGAGCAGCGCAGCGAGTAGGCGTCCTGCACCCTGGTGCAGTCCGGGCCGCGGTGGCTGGCCACGATCGGCGAGCCGGCCAGCGCGGCGAACATCCGGGCGGCCGAGCGGGCCTGACCCGGGTGCGGGCGCAGGGCCTGGAGTTCGGGCGCGAAGGGCCGGTCGGTGCCCAGCAGCGCCTCCACGCTCATCGCCGCGGTGACATCGGCCAGGTCGAGCAGCCGGTGCAGGTCGGCGGCGGCCATGACCAGCATGCCGAGCATGCCGTCGGTGCCGTTGATCAGCGCCAGGCCTTCCTTCTCGGCCAGCTGCACCGGTTCGATCCGGTGCTCGCGCATGGCCTCGGCGGTGGGGCGCAGCAGCCCGGACTCGTCCCGGACCTGCCCCTCCCCCATCAGCGCCAGCGCCACCGCGGACAGCGGCGCGAGGTCGCCGGAGCAGCCCAGCGAGCCGTACTCGTGCACCACCGGCACCAGCCCGGCGTTGAGCAGCGCGGCCATGGTGGCCGCGGTGCGCGGCCGGATGCCGGTGTGCCCGCTGGTCAGCGTGCGCAGCCGGAGCAGCATCAGCGCGCGCACCACCTCGGCCTCGACCTCCGGCCCGGCGCCCGCGGCGTGCGAGCGGACCAGCGAACGCTGCAGCTGGGCGCGTTTCTCCGGCGGGATGTGCCGGACGGCGAGCGCGCCGAAGCCGGTGGACACGCCGTAGGTGGGCGTGGTCGCCTCGGCCAGGGCCTCGATGTGCGCCCTGGTGGCCGCCATGGCCTCCTGGGCCTCCGTGGTGATCTCCACGGCCGCGCCGCCGCGGGCCACCGCGACGACCTGCTCACGGGAGAGCGGCTTCAAGCCGACGGGTACCGGTTGCTGCATGTGCCCATCAGAACCTGTGACCGGCTGGCACGGCTATCCCGGTTGGGGTGACACTGTCTGGGATCCCAGACGTCTTGAGGAGCGTGCCAAGTGGGCGAGAGCAGCGACGTCCCCGCGCTGCGCCGCGGCCTGGCCGTGCTGCGGCTGCTGGCCGGGCGCGCGGGCCCGATCTCCGCGGCCGCCATCGCCCGCGAGCTGGAGCTGCCCCGCTCGACCACCTACCACCTGCTCACCGAGCTGGTCGAGGCCGGTTTTGTCACCCACCTGACCGAGGAGCGCCGCTACGGCCTCGGCGTGGCCACCTTCGAGCTGGGCTCGGCCTACCTGCGCCACGACCCCCTCGAACGGCTGGCCCGGCCCCTGCTGCGGCGCCTGGTGGACCGGGTGGAGACCACCGCGCACCTGGGCGTGCTGCACGGCGCGGAAGCCCTCTACCTGCTCAAGGAACAACCACATCGCCCGCAGACCCTGGTCACCGACGTCGGCGTGCGGCTGCCCGCCCAGCTCACCGCCTCCGGCCGGGCCGTGCTCAGCGGACTGCCCGCCGCCCAGGTCCGGGCGCTGTTCCCGTCCGCGCGGGCGTTCGTGGACCGCACCGGCCGCGGCCCGCGCGACCTGCCCGCGCTGCGCAGGCTGCTCACCGCCGAACGCCAGCGCGGCTGGTCGGTGGAGGACGGCCACGTCACCCCAGGCTTCGCCTCGGTGGCGGTGCCGGTCTTCGACCACAGCGGCCGGCCGGTGGCCGCGATCAGCCTGACCATCCGGCACGAGTGCGAGCAGGAATGCGGCCAGGACTGGCCCGAACTCGCCGCCGAGGCAGTGCAAAGCGCGGCCGGGCTGACCGCACGCATCGGCGGTCAGCCCGGCCGCTAAGCCCTGCCCGCCGAGTTGGCCCAACTGGTACGCCAAGTTGGCCCAACCGGGCGTACGAGTTGGCCCAAGTCGACGGGTCAGGCGTTCTGCTTGACGAAGTCTGAGGCCACGTCGACCGGGTTCTCCTTGTCGACCTCGATCCGCTTGACCGCGGCGGCCAGCTTCTCGGTGGTGATCTTCTTGGAGATCTGGTTGAGCGCCAGCTTGGCGGCGTCGGTCAGCTTGCCGGACTTGAACAGCGGGATGATGTTCTGCGCCGGGTACATGTTCTTCGGGTCGGCCAGCTGCACGAAGTTGTTGGTGCCGATCGCCGAGGCGGTGGTGAACAGGTTGGCGACCTGCGCCGAACCGGACTTGATCGCGTCCAGGGTGACTGGGCCACCGGCGTCGGTGGAGCGGATCTCCTTGAAGGTGCAGCCGTAGAGCTGCTTGATCTTGGCTTCCCAGCGGGTCTTCCACTCACCGGCCGCGGCCAGGGTGAGCTGGGAGCACTTCGGCCCGAGGTCGGCCATGGACTTCAGACCGAGCTGCTGGGAGACCTGCTGGGTCACCACCAGCACGTCCTTGTCCTCGCCCGGCGCGGGCTCCAGGACCTCCAGATCGGGGCCGACCTTGGACTTGAGCGCGGTGAAGATGTCCTCGGACTTGGTCACGGTGTTGCCGGAATCCAGTGCCTGCAACAGGTTTCCGCTGTAGTCGGGCACCAGGGTGAACGAGCCGTCCTTGAGGCCCTTGAGCACCACCTCGCGCGCCGAGACCGGGCTGGCCACCTTGACCTCGGCCCCGGCGGCGTCCAGCACCGCGGCGTAGATCTCGGCCAGCAGCTTGTTCTCCGGGAAGTCCACCGAACCGATGTGAATGGTCTTGTCGGTGACCGGCGCGCCGTTCTTGAGCGGGTCCGCGGGCGCCCCGCAGGCGCTCACCGCGGCCACGACCAGCACGGCCACGGCCGCCAGATTCCGCTTCATGACTTAGTCCCTCCAGCAACACCGGACTCAGCGGCCCGGGTCTCGATCTTGGCCAAGTTGTTGTGCCCGTTGGGTTTCACCCGCACCCGGGTGGCGCCGCGAGCCATTGCCGCCGCCCGCGCGGCCACTCGCAGCCCACGCGGCACCACGATCCGCTGCAGACCCGCGAGCAGCAGGTCCAGCGTCACCGCGAGCAGCGCCACCGCGAACGCGCCCGCCACCACCTTGGGGTAGTCATAGATCCGCATGCCGTCCAGCAGCACCCGGCCCAGCCCGCCAAGGCCCACGTAGGCCGCCACCGCGGCGGTGGCCACCACCTGGAGCATGGCGTTGCGCAGCCCGCCGAGCAGCAGCGGCAGCGCGTTGGGCACCTCGACCTGCCAGAGTCGTTGCCAGCCGGTCATGCCCATGCCGCGGGCGGCGTCGACCACCCCGGCGTCGGTGTCCTGCACGCCGGCGTAGGTGCCGGCCAGGATCGGCGGCACCGCGAGCACGATCAGCGCGATCAGGGTGGAGACCTGGGAGCCGCCGCCGAGCAGGAACAGGAAGGTGACCAGGCCCAGGGTGGGCAGCGCGCGCATCGCGTTGGACGCGCCGACCAGCACCAGCCCGCCGCGCCCGGTGTGCCCGACGAACAAGCCGAGCGGGATGCCGATGGCCGCGGCGCCGAAGACCGCGATCAGCGTGTAGTACAAGTGTTCGGCCAGCCGGGTCGGCAGGCCGTCGGGGCCCTGCCAGTGCGCCGGATCGGCCAGCCAGGCGAAGAGTTGCTGGATCACGGCGCGCCTCCGGTGCCCAGGCGGGTCCACGGGGTGAGCAGGCGGCGCAGCGCGACCAGGGTCAGGTCCACCAGCGCGGCCAGCAGCAGGGTGAGCACGATGCCGACGATGATCGGCGGCAGGTACTGGATGCCGAAGCCGGAGGTGAACAGCACGCCCAGCCCGCCGGTGCCGATCAGCGCGCCCACGCTGACCAGGCTGATGTTGCTCACCGCGGCCACCCGCACCCCGGCGGTGAGCACCGGGACCGACAGCGGCAGGTCGACCACGAAGAACCGGTGCGCCGGCTTGAACCCGATCGCGGTGGCCGCGGCCAGCACCGGGCTGGGCAGCGAGTCCAGCGCGTCGATCACCGGGCGCACCAGCAGCGCGGTGGTGTACACCGTCAGCGCCACCACCACGTTGAGCGGATCGGTGATCCGGGTGCCCAGCAGGCCGGGGATCACCACGAACAACGCCAGCGACGGGATGGTGTAGACGATGTTGGCGGTGCCCAGGAAAACCGTGCGCAGCCACCGGGTGCGCTGGGCCAGCCAGCCCAGCGGGATCGCCAGCAGCAGCCCGATCAGCACCGGCGCCAGCGACAGGTAGACGTGCTGGAGCAGTCCGTCCAGCACCGCGCCGACGTTGCGCGGGTTGCCGAGGTACTTGGCGAGGTCGTCGAACACCCTCAGACCCTGCCCGTCTCCTGCTCGCGGCGGTGCTCCAGCAGATCGAGCACCTGCTGCGCGGTGACCACGCCGGTGTACCCGCCGCCCTCGTCCACCACCACGCCGAGCCCGGCGGGGGAGGACAGCGCCGCGTCCAGCGCGCCACGCAGCGCGGTGCCGCGCACGTGCAGCGAACCACCCGGCACCAGCGAGCTTTCCGCCACCTGACCGTCCGCGATGGACTCCGGCGGCAGCCAGCCACGCGGGTGGTTGTCCGCGTCCAGGGCCAGTGTCCAACCGGTGCCCGCCTGCCGTTGCGCACCGACCTGCACGGTGTCCACCGGCCGCAGGTCCAGTTCGCCGTCGGCCACAAAGGACAGTCCGCGGTAGCCGCGGTCCTTGCCGACGAAGTTGGCCACGAAATCGTTGGCGGGCCTGGTCAGCAGCTCCGCCGGGGTGGCGTACTGGGCGAGCACGCCGCCCTGCCGGAACACCGCGATCTTCTCACCGATCCGGACCGCCTCGTCGATATCGTGGGTGACGAAGACGATGGTCTTGTCCAGCTCGGCCTGCAACCGCAGCAGTTCGTCCTGAAGCCCTTCGCGCACAACGGGATCCACCGCGCTGAACGGCTCGTCCATGAGCAGCACCGGCGGATCGGCGGCCAGCGCGCGGGCCACTCCGACCCGTTGCTGCTGCCCGCCGGAGAGCTGGGCCGGGTACCGCTTGCCCAGTTCCACCGGCAGTCCGACCGTCTCCAGCAGCTCGGCCGCGCGAGCGCGCGCCTTGCGCCGGGTCCAGCCCGACAGCAGCGGCACAGTGGCGATGTTGTCCAGCACACTGCGGTGCGGGAACAGCCCGGCCTGCTGGATCACGTAGCCGATGCCGCGGCGCAGCAGCGCCGGATCGGAGTCCCGGATGTCCTTCCCGTTCACCAGGATGGTGCCACCGGTGGGTTCCACCATCCGGTTGACCATCCGCAGTGAGGTGGTCTTCCCGCAGCCGGACGGCCCGACGAACACGGTGATCGTGCCCGCCTCCACGGAAAGGGTCAGCTCGTCGACGGCGACCGTGCCGTCATCGAAGCGTTTGGTCACGGCCTGGAACTCGATCACGCGAGCCCCCTTAAGGTCGTGACGGCCACTGGCCGGCCGCCGCCTGAGCAATCGACCTTAGTCCGATGGACTGACAACGGCGAGGTCAACACCCAGTGGCCAGCCCTTTACAGTAAACGTTTTGTGACCGTCGACGCGCCGCTGGACCCGCTCGCTGCCCACCTGTCCGCGGCCGGTCCGGCCGCCCGCCGGCTACGCCGCGTGCTCGCCCTGCTGGCCGGTGACTGGCACCCGCTGGCCGAGTTGATCCGCAGGCCAGCCGCCCCGCGCCGCTCGGTGGAGGAGCTGCTGGCGCTGCTCGGGCCGGACCTGGAGAGCCAGGGCGATCGGCACCGCATCCGGCCGGCCAGGGCCGCGGCCTACCGCAGTGCGTTCGAGCTGGACGAAATCCCCGGACCGGCAGATCCGCTCGCGGATGCTGTGAGCCAGCACACAGCCGCGCTGTCCACCATCCGAGCCGATATCGACGCCAATCCGCCGCCGCTGCCCGCGCTGGACCACGTCCCGGCCACCGCGGAGTCGGTGCTGCGCCGCGCGCTGTGGCTGGAGCGCACCTATGACCTCGCCGGCGCGCAGGTTCTGTGCCTTGGCGATCACGACCTGACCTCGCTGGCGCTGGCCGCGGTGCGCCCGGACCTCCAGCTCACCGTGATCGACCTGGACGAGCGCCTGCTCGCGCACATCGACGCCACCGCCCGCGCGCGCGGGCACCGGATCCGCTGCCTGCACGCCGACCTGCGCTTCGGTTTCCCGCCCTCGGCCACCGGCTGGGCCGACCTGGTCTTCACCGACCCGCCCTACACCCCCGAGGGCATCGGCCTGTTCGCCACCCGCGCGGTGGAATCGTTGCGTGATCCGGCCACCGGACGGATCCACATCGCCTACGGCTTCAGCGAGCGCAGCCCCGCGCTCGGCTGGAAGGTGCAGCAGGAACTGCTGAAGCTCGGCCTGGTCTTCGAGGCGCTGCTGCCCGACTTCGACCGGTACCTCGGCGCGCAGGCGGTGGGCAGCGCGAGTTCGCTCTACGTCTGCCGCCCGACCGCCAAGGCCAGGAAAACCGTTGCCGGGACCGGGATCTACACCCACGGCCCGCAGTCCATCGAGGCCGGCACGACCGATCGAGTCGGCCCGCTGCGTGAACTCGCCGCCAAGGACGGGCTGGAAGTCGTTGTGCGCCAACCAGGTTGGGCTACCCCGGTGACCGCCCGCGGCGCGGTCGCGCTGGACACCACCGCCGACCCCGGCCCGTGGGCACTGCGCCACCTGCTGGCCATCTCCGCCGACCGGGTGCTGCTGCTGGTGGACAACAACCACCCGGACATCACCAGCGAACGCGGCCAGCGCGGCCTGGCGGATCTCGTTGCCAGCAAGTACAAACTGCGTTTCCTGCGCAGCAACCCGGACCCCAAGTCCGCGGTGATCGTCGCCGACCGGATCAGCGAAACCCCTGAGCCACAACAGATCCAGCGCGCCCTGCTGGACCGTGCGCACGGCAAACCCGGCAACATCTGGCGCGAGGCGCTCACCAGGACCGGCCTGACCAAAAACGAGGCCCGCGCCCGGATCACCGAACTTCTCCCGGACCTCGACCTCAGCGCCCGCCTGATCGACCTGCCCCGCCACCAGCTCGCCGAGCTGTTCACCGCACTGGGCGCGGAAGTTCTTACCGATCGCTGACGGGAGGGCGCAGCCTGTCCGGCGGACCGGATTCCCGGACTAGCTTCAGGACATGATCAGTAGAAGGGCGTTCACCGTGCTGGGCGCGGGCGCGGCGCTGACCTCGATGACCGGCCTGCCCGCCGCCCAAGCCACCCCGCGCGGCGTACGGGATGTGGTGCTGGTGCACGGCGCCTACGCCGACGGCTCCTGCTTCGCCGCGGTCATCGAGGGCCTGCAGGACGCCGGACTGCGGGTGAGTTCGGTGCAGAACCCGCTCACCTCGCTGGCCGAGGACGTGGCCGCGACCAACCGCGTGCTCGACGAACTGACCGGACCGGCCGTGCTGGCCGGGCACTCCTGGGGCGGCGCGGTGATCACCCAGGCCGGGCTGCACCGCAACGTGGCCGGTCTGGTCTACCTGGCGGCCCGCGCGCCCGAGGTGAACGAGGACTACGCCGCACTCGCCGCCCGCTTCCCCACCCCGCCCGCCAACGCCGGGATCATCGAGTCCGGCGGCTTCCGGCGGCTCACCGAAACGGCCTTCCTGCGCGACTTCGCGGTCGACGTGCCACACCGCCAGGCCCGTGCGCTCTACGCCGCGCAGGGCCGGGTGGCCGCCACCCTGTTCGCGAGCCGGACCAGCGTCGCGGCCTGGCGGAGTCGGCCGTCCTGGTACGCGGTGTCCCGGCGGGACCGCACCACCGCACCCGAACTCCAGCGGTTCGTGGCGCAGCGGATGGGCGCGCGCACGGTCGAACTCGACACCGGCCACCTGGCCCCGGTCTCCCGCCCGGCGGCGGTGACCAGGCTGATCCGCACCGCCGCGGCTCAACTCGGCTAGACGCCGCTGGAGTCCGCCTTGGGCACGTGCAGCCGCCCCAGCGAGAGCACCGCGCGGAACTCCCGCGGCGGCACCGCCCTGGAGAACAGCCAGCCCTGGTAGGCATCCACGCCGACGCCCTGCAGGATGTTGAACTGGGTCGCGGTCTCCACGCCCTCGGCCACGCAGCTGCGGCCCATCGCGCGGGCCATGTCCACCACCGCGCGGGCCACCGCGAAGTCCGAGGGGTCCTTGCCGACCCCGGCGACGAACCGCCGGTCCACCTTGATGATCTGCGCGGGCAGGTCCTTGAGCCGGGCCAGCGAGGAGTAGCCGGTGCCGAAGTCGTCCACGGCGAAGCGGACCCCGCGCTCGACCAGCTCGGCCATCACCACCCGGGTCTTGGACGGCAGGTCCACCAGGCTGGTCTCCACCAGCTCCAGGATCACCCGGTCCCACTCGATGCCGGCCTCGGCCACCGCGGTGGCCACGATGTCCACGAAGTCCTGGTCACCCGGCAGCAGTCCGGCCAGGTTGACCGCGATTCCGGGGGCCTTGGCGCCGTTGGCCGACGGCCAGTTCGCCGCCTCCTTCAACGCGGTGCGCAGCACCCAGCGGTCCAGTTCGCGCAGCAGGTCGCCCTGTTCGGCCACCGGCAGGAACACATCCGGGGAGAGCAGGCCGCGATCCGGGTGCGGCCAGCGGACCAGCGCCTCGGCGGTGACGATCGTGCCGGAGGAGTCCACCACCGGCTGGAAGTGCAGGGCCAGACCGTCCCTGGCCAGCGCGTCCCGCAACTGGCCCTCCAGGTGCACCTGCCAGTCCGCCGAGGCCATCAGCGCCGCACTGGCCAACGAGACCCGCCCCGCACCGCGCCGCTTGGCCTCGAACATGGCCGCGTCGGCGAAGCGCAGCAGGTCATCGCCGGTGGCGCGGGAGCCGTTGGGCACCGCGGCGCCGATCGAGGCGGAGATCCGGACCAGCTGGCCGTGCACCGGGACCACCGTGCGCAGCAGGCTGGAGACCTTGGTGGCCAGCGCGTCCACCCCGCCGACCTCGTCGATGTTCTCGCAGATGATCACGTACTCGTCGCCGGAGAGCCGGGCCGCGGTGCAGCCCTTGGGCAGCCCGCCCTCCAGCCGCCTGGCCAGCACCACCAGCAACTCGTCCCCGGCGTCGTGGCCGAGGGAGTCGTTGACCCGCTTGAAGTTGTCGATATCGCAGAACAGCACCGCGACCCCGTGCGGGTGGTCGCCGTGCAGCAGCCCGGCCAGCAGCTCCTTGACCGCGGCCCGGTTGGGCAGGCCGGTCAGGTCGTCGTGGGTGGCCTGGTGCTTGAGCGCCTCGGCGGTGCGCCTGCGTTCGGTGATGTCCTGGAAGACCACCAGCGAGAACCGGCGGCCGTCATCCTGCACGGACAGCGCCACGTGCAGCTCGCAGTAGACCGGCTCGTTGTCCGAGCGCAGCAGCACCCGCTGCGGGATCTTGAGGTTCTTCTGGTCCTCGGCGGCCATCAGCGCGCCCACCGAGAGCTGCTCGGCGGGCTCGTCGGGGTGGGTGAGCTGTTCGGCGGTCATGCCGCGCAGCTGCTCCAGGTCGAAACCGAGCAGCTCGCACAGCGCGTCGTTGGCGTCGACCAGCCGTTCGCTGTCGTCGAAGATGCCGATGCCCACCGGGGTGACCGAGACCAGGTCGGCGAAGCGCTGGCTGGAGCGCTGCATCCGGGTCTCCACCACCCGCTGCTCGGTGATGTCCTGGGCGGTGCCCACCATCACCGTGACGCCCTCTGGCGAGACCACCGCGGCGCCGTGGCAGCGGAAGACCCGCACCGCGCCGTCCCCGCGCACCAGCCGGTGCTCGCACTCCACCGGCTGCTCGTCCGCGGCGAGCTGCTGCCACAGCTCGTCCACCCACTGCCGGTCCTCGGGGTGCACCAGGTTGAGGTAGTCCTGGTAGGTGGTGCGCTGCCCCGGCGGCACGCCGTACAGCTCGAAGAGCATCTCCGACCAGGAGGTCTCCCCGGTGCCCGGGTACCACTCCCAGGTGCCCAGCCTGGACACCCGCTGCGCGTCGTCCAGCCTGCGCCGGTCGCGCAGCAGCTGGCGTTCCAGCGCGCGCTGCTCGGTCACGTTCTGCACGGTGGCCTGCAACCGGGCCACCGTGCGGTCCTCGCCGTGCTCGGCGCGCACCCGCAGCATGTAGACCTTGTCGCCCAGCTCGCCGCGGAACTCGGTCTCGGCGGTCTCGCCGTGCTCGGCCACCAGCAGCCGGTCCCGCAGATCGGCGAGAGCCTTGAGGTCGGCGGGGTGCACGCCGGAGAGAATGTCGTTGTCCGGCACCGAACCGACCTCGTCGAACAGCTCGATCAGCGCCTCGCTGCGGTAGATCGTGCCCGCGGCGACCTCGTAGGTCCAGCTGCCCATGCGCGCGATCCGCTGCGCCTCCAGCAGCCGGACCCGCTCCTTGGCCAGCTCGTTCTCCACCCGCCACGCCTCGGTGATGTCCCGGATGTAGCCGGTGATCCGGACCAGTTCGCCGCGCTCGTCGCAGTGCGATTTGGCCTCGCCGCGGATGCGCCGGATGTCCCCGTCCGGGCGGATCACCCGGTACTCGATGTCGATGGCGTCGCCGGAGTGCTTGTGATCGCTCCAGTAGGCCGCGATCAGGTCCCGGTCCTCGGGGTGGGCCACGTCCAGCACGGCCTGCGCGCCCGGGGTGACCGTGCCGGGGGTCAGGCCGAGGATGTCGTAGTGGTTGGCCGACCAGATGGTCTCGCCGGTGGCCGGGTCGAACTCCCAGGAGGCGATCCCGGCGACCCGCTGCACGTCGTTGAGCCTGCGTTCCTCCTCGCGCAGGTCCTGCGCGGCGCTGGCCAGGTCGGAGATGTCCACCAGCAGCACGATCTGCCTGCCAAGGCCGGGCGCGGGCAGCCGGACCACCCGCACCGGCACCTCGCCACCGGCCGGGCGGCACAGCCTGGTGTCCGGGTCGGCGCCGATGAGCAGCGCGCCCAGCTCCAGGCCGATGAGTTCGTCCATGGTGGCGCCGGCCAGTTCGGCGGCGGCCTTGTTCGCCTTGACCACGTAGGTGTTGGCGTCGCAGAGCAGCGCGGCGGCGTCCGGGAAAGCGATCTCCAGGGAGTCCACCGAACCGGTGTCGGCGGCCGGGCCGATCTCCTCGGCGGTGGCCGGGGCGCCGTTGTCCGGACATGGCTGAGCGGACTCCGCGGGTTCGAGCACGTGCGGTCCCCGCATCGCCCGCTGGACCTGCTCGGTCACCATGTCCACCCTTCCGCATCGACCGCCGCGGCGCAGGGTGGCCCGGCCGGCGGCTGTCTCAGCAGTGCACCCGAGTCGAGGTGGCCACGCCAACCCCCACCCGGATGCCTACCTGAACGAGTGAAGGTAGTAGGTGGGACCCGGTTGGCCCACCCCCCAGAGTTGGCAATTCAGTGGCAACTTGACAAACGCCACAACCTGGGAGAACTACCTTCACTCGGTCAGTGTTAGCGCTGAGTAGCCGGAACGCTCGGTAACCCGGTGAACCTTGTGCCCCGACCCTTTCAGGCTACCCCGTCCCGGCGGGCCGCCTCGGCCACCGCGGCGGCGACTTCGAGCGGAACCCTCGGGTCCAGGGCGCTGGGCACGATCGCGTCCACCGACAGGTCCTCGGCGGCGACCTGGAAGATGGCCTCGGCCGCGGCCAGCTTCATGTTCTCGGTGATCCGCCGGGCGCCGCAGTCCAGCGCGCCGCGGAACACACCGGGGAAGGCGAGCACGTTGTTGATCTGGTTCGGGAAGTCGCTGCGGCCGGTGGCGACCACCGCGGCGTGCTGGGCGGCCAGTTCCGGGTGGATCTCCGGGTCCGGGTTGGACAGCGCGAACACGATGGAGTCCGCGGCCATGAGCTGGATCTGCGCCAGCGCGACCTTGGACGAGGACAGCCCGATGAACACGTCCGCGCCCTTGAGCGCCTCGTCCAGCGAACCGGTGAGGCCACGCGGGTTGGTGATCCCGGCCAGCTCGGCCTTGATCGGGTTGAGCCCGTCCCTGCCCTGGCTGATGATGCCGCGGGAGTCGAGCACCACCACGTCCTCGACCCCGGCAGCGCGCAGGATCTTCGCGCAGGCCACGCCGGCCGCGCCCGCGCCGGAGATGACCACCTTGAGCGGGGCGAACTCGCGCTTGAGCGCGGCCGCGGCGCCGCGCAGGGCGGCCAGCACGATGATCGCGGTGCCGTGCTGGTCGTCGTGCATGACCGGGCAGTCCAGGGCCTCGATCAGCCGCGCCTCCAGCTCGAAGCAGCGCGGTGCGGCCACGTCCTCCAGGTTGACCGCGCCGAAGGAGGGGCGCAGCCGGACCAGGGTCTCCACGATCTCGTCCACATCGGTGGTGTCCAGCACCAGCGGGATCGAGTCGAGTCCGCCGAAGGTCTTGAACAGCGCGGACTTGCCCTCCATCACCGGCAGCGAGGCGCGCGGGCCGATGTTGCCGAGGCCGAGCACCGCGGTGCCGTCGCTCACCACGGCCACCAGCCGGTGGGTCCAGGTGTAGCGGGCGGCGAGGCTCGGGTCGGCCGCGATGGCCTGGCTGACCCTGGCCACCCCCGGCGTGTAGGCGATGGACAGCGCACGCGGGTCGGCGAGTGAGGCGGTCGGGGCGATCGCGAGCTTGCCGGCCTCGTGCGCGGAGAAGATCTCCTCATCGGTGAGCTGACCGGTGGCCTGGTCGTCCACGGTTGTCACAGCGTCCCTCCTGGAGGGGGCGAGAGTTGTGGGCGTGCCCGAATAGGCACGTGACGCGGTCCGCCGGACGCTGTCGCACCCTGGCGTTTCGCGGGATCAACGGGTCGACCACTGGACTACGGGGTGGAGTCCGGTGATCAACACACGCTGCGGTGTCGACAGTGTGGCAGCACTTCCTGATCGTGTCTGCGGCGGGGATCACAGTTACCTTTTTCCTTCCGGCGCAGGTCAGGGCCTGTTTTGCAAGACGTCCGTCCGGCTTGTTGCCGCGGCGGGCGGTCCTCCGCAGGTCGCGGGACTCGCGCCGTAAGCTCAAGCACCATGCAGGTGCGGAAAATGACGATCCCCGATGCTTACGAATTCACTCCGAAAAGTTTTCCGGACGACCGCGGACTTCTGGTGGTTCCGTTCCAGGCCGACCTGGTCACCGAGACCGTCGGATACCCGCTGCCGCTGGCCCAGAGCAACCACTCGGTGTCCCGCCGCGGGGTCATCCGCGGTGTGCACTTCGCCGACACCCCGCCAGGGCAGGCCAAGTACGTCTACTGCGCCAGCGGCGCCCTGCTCGACATCATCACCGACATCCGGCTGGGCTCGCCGACCTTCGGCAAGTGGGAGGCGGTGCGGCTGTCCTCGGAGACCTACAACTCGATCTACATCAGCGAGGGTCTCGGGCACTGCTTCCTGGCGCTGGAGGAGAACACGGTGATGAGCTACCTGTGCTCCACCCCGTTCACCCCCGCGCGCGAGCGGGCAATCAACCCGCTGGACCCGGCGCTGGGCCTGCCCTGGGCGGAGTACCTGGACGGCGCGGCGCCGGTGCTCTCGGTCAAGGACACCGAAGCGCCGAGCCTGGCCGAAGCCGAGGCCGCCGGTCTGCTGCCCAAGTACCAGGCCTGCGTCGACCACTACGCCAGCCTGCGCGCCAACGCCTGAGAAGTCCCCGTCCCCGCCAGGTCGGCCACCGTCGCCACGACCTGGCGGGCCCGTGTCAGCCCCGCCGCCGCGGCCGCCCCGGCCCGTTCAACTCCGCCGAGGCAGCCGCCCCGGCCGTGGCCACAATCGCCACCGCACCACCCCGAGCACCTCGGCCGCGCCGAGTGCCTTCGAGTCGGTGGAGCCGAAGGTGTTGTCCCCCAACACCCACCAGCCGCCCGCGACCGGCCGCACGGCCCGCTTGACGGATAACTGCCCCGGCCGCGCCGCCCAGCGCACCAGCACCACATCCCCGGCCCGCGGCCGGCCACCCCGACGGACCAGCACGACGTCACCGTCGGCCAGCGTCGGCGCCATGGACGGCCCACGCACCAACAGCCTGCGCACCGGCAGAAGCCCGAGCGCCAGGACGATCACCTCCGCCTGCCGGTCCGGTACGCCCGGAGTAGGGTCACCCGCGTCGGAGCATCCATTGTTCAGGAGGACATGATGCGACTGTTGTCGCGCATCCTCGCCCCGCGTCTGGAGGTCACCGCGCACTGCGACCTCCCGTGCGGCGTGTACGACCCAGCCCAGGCGCGGATCGAGGCCGAGTCGGTCAAGGCGATCCAGGAGAAGTTCCAGTCCAACGAGGACCCGGAGTTCCGCCAGCGCGCGATCGAGATCAAGGAACAGCGCTGCGAACTCGTCAAGCACCACCTGTGGGTGCTGTGGACGGACTACTTCAAGCCACCGCACTTCGAGAAGTACCCGGAACTGCACGAACTGTTCAACCGGGCCACCAAGGCCGCGGGCGCCGGTGGCGCCAAGGGGTCCACCGACCCCAAGACCGGCACCGAACTGCTGGACTACATCGAACAGATCTCGACCATCTTCTGGGAGACCAAGAAGGCGGCGTAGTTCACGCAACCGCTCTAACCAGCGACGAGGGCCGCACCAAGATCGCCCGGCACAGCTTGGGCACAATCCGCGCTAGGCGGGCTGACAGACAGCGAGCCCAGCACGGAGTCCACGATCGACCTGGTGCGGTCCTCGTCGCCTGGCCACAGGTGCGAGTACACCCGCAGCGTGACGACCGCCGAGGAGTGGCCGAGCACGACCTGAACCTGCTTCACCGACGCACCACCAGCGATGAGCGCCGAGGCGTAGAAGTGCCGTAGGTCATGCGTGGTGCTCTTCTCCAGCTCGACCGGCTTCCGCCGCGCCCGCTTCGCGGCCTCGTTCTCCGCCCGCTGCAACGCGACCTGCGCGGTGTTCCACATGCTCTTCCACCCGCGGTACATCGCCGGTCGACCACCCTCGTTGATGAACAGCCATTCGTCGGACGGGTAGGCCGCCAGGTGCGCGGCCAGCTCGTCCAGCACGACCCGGCCGAGCGGGACCGTCCGCTTGGACTTCGCGGTCTTGGGCGGCCCGATCCGGCCATTCTGGAGCCGCTGACGATCCACGCGGACCGTGCGCCGCAGGAAGTCGACGTCCGACACCCGCAGGCCGAGCAGTTCCCCGATCCGCAGGCCGGACCCGGCCAGCAGGACGACGGCGCCGCGGTACCGGTCCGGCACCGTCGCGGCGAGCGTCCGCACCTCGTCGACGGTCGGCGGGACCACCTCGGCCTCCGGCTTGGGCGGCAAGGTGATGTTCTTGCACGGGGTGGCCGCGATCACCTCATCGTCGACGGCCGCGGCCATGATCCGGCCGAGCACCTCGTAGACGTTCCCGACGCTCCCAGGCCCCAGCACCTCAGCCAGACCCTTGACGAGCCCCTGAACGTCGCTGCGCCGGATCGACGACACGGCGCGGTCACCGAGCACCGGCAGGATGTGCAGGCGCAGCGCGTTGTCCACGATCCGCGTCTGCGCCTCACCGGCGACGTTCGTCGACTCCCACCCGCCCGCGTACTCGCGGAGCGTGATCTTTCCCGCTCGCGGGTCGATCCACCGACCTCGCGCGATGTCCGCGCGCGTCGTGACATCGGCGTTTTCGGCGTCTGTCTTCCGCGTGAACAGCTCTTCCCGCTTCTCCTTCGTCACCGGGTCGATAATGCGAACGCGCCACCGCCGGCCGCGACCGTATCGCTTCGACGGCAAGGGCTTGTCATCCGGGCCTCGCTTCGTCTTCAGGAACCAGAGATCGTCAACGGCCATCGTCGGACTCCTTATCCGAGGCGTACTCCATCGAGGCGACCAGGGTCGGTCCTAGTTCGGCAACAAGGGCTGAGACCTGCTCAGCGTTGTCGACCGCCTGGTTAGCCAGGTCGAGCGCGGCCAGCGCGGCGCCCTGATGCTTCTGCATCGTCGCCAGCGCATGCGCGAGGTTCCTGAGCTGGGTACGCAACTGCTCGAAGCTGGCCGCTTCGGATACCGGCGGGTACGCAACCGCCGTAAGCCGCGACCGGTCGAGCAGCGCTCCACTCGGTAGTTCGATCTTCTGCACGAACGCCGAGGGGGTGAGCAAGCGCGTCACGGTCGTTTCGAGGACGTGGGCTACAGCGATCAGTTCAGCCGCTGTCCACAGGCGTCCTCCCTGCTCCGCAGAGCTGACAGCCTGCCTGGACCACGGCTTCCCCAGTAGGTCCCCAAGCTTCTGACCGAGCTGCACCTGCGTCAGCCCACTCGCCTCGCGGGCATCCCGGACTCGTTCGCCAATGATCTTTTCGATCTGCACCAGACCTCCAATTGTCACGCTTGAGCATGACAGGCACTTTGCGTGTTGACAACTAATGCAACCGGACGCAAGCTGTAGCAGGACAGTCATTCCACAGCTTGCGGAGGTGTTGAAGTGTCCAACACGAGACCTCTCGCTACCCCGGACCAGGTGAGCGAGTTCCTGAACGTCCCGAAAGCAACCCTCGTGGCCTGGCGGAACAAGCGGGTCGGCCCGCGGTTCAGCACGGTCGGCCGCCACGTCCGCTACCGCTGGACCGACGTCGAGCAGTGGCTCGACAGCCAGGCCAACGACGGCGCTCGGGCGGTGGCCCGATGACCACGCTGTCCGCCCACCTGCACACCGGCCAGCAGTCCGACGAGGCCGCCGCGGTCACCGACTGCCTTCGCGCCCTGGTCGTCTTGGAACGCCAGCACGGAACCCGGATCTTCGATCTCGCCGTGGAGAACCTGCTGGAGTCCCGGGAGTACAACCGCCGTCGAAACGCCGCCCGCCCCGAACTGGTCAATGAGATGAGGGCGATCCTGACGGCGATTGGCACGGACCCCGCCATCATCGCCGAGGTCACGGAAGGGGCCGACAATGCCCCCGAAGCGGCCTAAACAGCGAGAAGACCGCCCCAGCCCTGGAGCGGCCTCCCACAAGGTCACTGGTTCGCCAACCTCGACCAACTCGCAACGCTACGCCGTGGGCTCCACAGCGGCCACCCTCGACGTGGTTCCTCGGCTGCCCGCCCTGCTCACCCCTGGCCGACGCGGCACATGGTTGCTGGTCGTCGCCAGGTGCCCGTTCTGCCACAAGCGCCACACCCACCGCGCTGAGCACGGTCCGGCCACCGGCGAGACCTCCCGCCTGTCGCACTGCCTTGACGGCGGCCAGCCCTACCGACTGGTCCCAACCACGCGGGAGGCCGCGTGATCCCGCGCCCACCCGAGTACGGCTCCGCCGAGTGGCACGCACTGTCCACTGAGGACCCGCTCAAGATCGCTGCCGTCGCGCGGGCGGCCGAGTCCTGGCGCCGGTTCTGGCTGCCCGATGCCGTCACCTTGCGGACCGAGCAGTTCGAGGCCGAGATTGCCGACCGGCTCAAGCAAGCCGCCGTGGCGATCAGCACCGGCGCCGACTGGGTGAAACTCGCCAACACCCCGTCCCATGCCGAACTGCAACGTCGCCGCGCCCTGCCGACACAGTTGCACCAGGAGTTCGTCACCCGTCACGGCGGCCCGTACCTGGGCGGTCCCGTCGACTGGTCGACCGGCCGCCCCCACAACACCCGGGAGGCCGCCGCGTGAGCATGCCTGGCTACGGCAATCCCGACTACGACGACCAACAGTGGGCCGAGGCTGACGGCACCGTCCACGCGGGCCTGGCCGACACCCAGCCCGTGCCCGAGATGCACCGTGGACAACTACGCATGGCGGAACGCCTCGCCGCGCGCCACGGCGGGAGACTGCTGCACGCCCACAACATGGGCTGGTACCTCTGGGACGGTCAACGCTGGGCACCCGACCGCGACGGGGCCGCCATGCGCGCCGCCATCGACACCGTCAAGGCCGCCCTGCACGAGCTGACCCACCTCGACGGCAGCGACCGCAGCGCCCTCAACGGCGACATCCGCAAGTCCGAATCCGCCAGCGGCCTCGAAGGAATGCTGCGCATCGCCGAAGCACTCACCACGTTCGCGGTCTCGGCCGACCAGCTCGACGCCGACCCCTACCTGTTCAACACCGCTGACGGCACGCTCGATCTCCGCACGGGCGAGATCCGGCCGCACGCCCCTGCCGACCGGATCACCAAGGTCGCCGGTTGCGGACTCGGCGAGGAACACGGAGAGGCGTTCCCCCGGTTCCTCGCCGAGATCCTCCCCGACGCCGACGTCCGCGGCTTCGCGCAACGCCTGTTCGGCTACGCCATGCTCGGAACCGTCCGGGAACACGTGCTGCCGATCTTCACCGGCACCGGACAGAACGGAAAATCCACCCTGCTCAACGTGGTAGGCGAAGCTTTCGGCGACTACGCGATCGCCGCAGAACCGGAAATGCTGGTCGACCGCGGCAACACCCATCCCACCGGTCAGGCCGACCTGCTCGGCGTGCGCCTGGCGATGACCTCAGAGACCGACGAGGGACGCCAGCTCGCCGCAGCCACCGTGAAGCGGCTCACAGGCGGGGACAAGATCCGCGCACGGCGGATGCGCAAAGACTTCTTCGAGTTCGAGCCCTCCCACACCATCGTGCTGGTCACCAACTTCAAGCCGAAGGTCTCGGGCGATGACCCCGCGCTGTGGCGGCGCATCCGCGTGGTGCCCTTCGACGTGGTGGTAGAGCAGATCGACACCCGGCTATCCGAACGGCTGGCGCTGGAGCTGCCCTCGGTGCTCGGGTGGGCCTACGCCGGGTACCGCGAGTACACCGCTACGGGCTTGGCGGCACCGGAAGTGGTCGCCGAACGCACGGCGGCCTACCGCGCCTCCTCCGACGCCCTCGGCCGGTTCCTGGACGACCGGGCGATCATCACGCCGCACGGCTTCGTTCGGGCACGGGAGTTGTTCCGGGCGTGGTCTGACTGGTGCCACCAGAACGGTGAACAGGCAGGCAGTGAGGTCACCTTCGCCGACGCCATGGCACGCCGGGGACACACCAAGACCCGGCGCAGCATCGGACAGGTCTACCTCGGCTTGATCTTGCAAGAAGCCGAGGATGACGCGGCGTAACCACCTGCTCACAGGCGAAGTGCAGGGTTGTGCAGGGTTTACCGATTCGACCTACGCGCGCACACCTAAGCGTCAATCACCAAACCCTGCACAACCCTACATCCAAGCCCGTGACCAGCACACATACCTGATCATCACCTGCGGAGGAGACACCGTGACCGACAACCCCATGGCCTACACGATCAGCGACTACCAGACCGACCACTGGTCCCTGAAGGGCATCTGCGACGACACCGAAATGGAGTTCAAGACCAAGATCGACGCCGCGCTCACAGCCCTAGCCATCTGGGACTGCTACCAGGAGAACCCACCCGGGAGCGAGCCAGTACTGAACCTCTTCGGCTACGGCGAGGTCCGCGAGGTGCTCACCGGCCCCGACGACACCGGCTATTTCTGGGGACACGAAGCAGCCGAAGCCCTCGGCTGGGACCCAGCGGAGTTCGCCAAGTGGGCAGAGGATCAATGGCGGTGGGACATCGTTGCCCAACGGGAAGCCGACGAGAAGACCGGGACTCTGGGGTGGGACTGCATTCAGCACCACCCGATGAACGTCACCGTCTGGCAAGGCGAGGGCCGATCCCAGGACTACCCCGCAGCGATGCGCGGGGAGATCACGAAGTACTGGTGTGACATCTACCTGATCCACACCAGCCGGATCATGCCACTGATGAGGGAATCCCCTTGGGGGAAGGAGTGGTTCCAGGCCGTCAAGCCCATGCTGGCGTGGGGGTTCGAGAAGTCCGGACTGGCCGCGATGATGGGCCAGACAGAGACCGTCACCATCTCGGACAACTCCGCAGGTGAGAGCAGCGCTGCACCGAACGGTCAAACCCTGGCTGACGCCATAGCCGAAACCCGGGGTGGCCTCACCGAGCAGGAAGCCCGCGACCGGGCCATGCGCGGCCCCAGCATTCCCGAGGACATGCCGTGACCGCTCGTCCCGGTCGCTCGCGTGCGCGCGTTACGCCCCCTGCCGCTGGCGACTACCCGGTCGCGGCTGGTCGCGGCGCTGGTGTGGTCGGGGCCGTCGAGCGTGAGCGTCTGCGCGGCGCCCTCGGTGCCTTGCTGCGTCGGGAGCGGCTGGCCGCCGGATACTCCCTGCTGCGGCTTGCCCGCGCGACCGGGTGCGCCCGCTCAACGATCCGGCGGCTACAGGCCGGACAGCTCCGCCCCCGAGAGAGCCTGCTGCGCTGCATCGCCGGAGTCCTCGCCGTCGACGACCCCGCCCCGCTGGCTGCCCGCCTGATCAAGGCCGCTGGCTCGTCGTGCCAGCCGGACACACCAGCTTCGCAGCGCGCCCGGTCCCGCCGCGCGACCACCGCCGCACTGGCCGGCCACCGGCCGCTGCCCATCGATCTCGCCCGCGCCCTCACGCTGCACCGGCAGGCCGACGCGGCATGGTCGCGGGCACTGGCACTCCTGGCCCGGCCTGGCGCCCTTGGCAACGTCACGGTGCTGGATGAGGTGCTTCGGTTGCAGGATCGCGCACGCCTGCTCCGGGAACAGGCGGGTCCGCCGGTGATCCTGATCATCGGCAACCACCAGATCAAGGCGGGGTGGTCGATGTGAGCGACACCCCGCCGCCGCACCCTGACCGTGAGGAACTGCTCGCCTTCCTCCGCCAGCACCGGCGCCAGCAGCGTGACGACAAGCTCCGCCACGGCCTCATCTGCCCGCGGACCCACCGCGAGATGGAGCTGTTCGCCGAGGAACTGCTCACCCCGTCCGACCCCGGCGCCGAGGACCCCACACCGTGACCGCCGACCGGTCACCCTCGCCACCGCCCGCCGTCTTGGCCGCTGGGGGTGTGTTCCTGCCCGCCGAGGTCTGCGAACGCCTCTGGCGCATCCTGCGGGACCACCTGACCGCACGGCTACGGGATGGCGGCCAGGTGCGCCCCGAGATCGCCGACGCTCTGGCAGTGCTGCGCGCGGCAGCTCTGGCCCACCTGTCCGCGTACGGACACCTCACGCGGACATCCGCGGACATCGGCACATCCTCAGCACCAGCGCCACCCCTGGTCACCACGGCAGAGCTAGCCGCTCGGCTCGGTGTCAGCGAACGCCACGCCCGGCGCCTGGCGCACGCCGAAGGCATCACTCCCGCCGCACGCGGGAGCTGGACGGCAGAAGACGCCGCCGCGCTGGCGGCCCACCGAAGGAGATGATCCATGTCCCCAGCATTGGGACCGGTCCGCGACGACCCCGCGGTTCAGGCCGGATACGCCGCCCAGGACGCCTACCTGACCTGCATCCAGGAGATCCGCGAGAACTGGTCCGGCGACCTGGACGAACTGGCCCAGGCCGAGCAGATCGTCACCGCGTATGAGGCGCTGCTGGCCGAACTCGACCGCCTGCGCACGGATCTGCACGACCGGCGCCGCGCCCGCCTGACCGAGCTGGAGACACTCGTACCGGTCGGCGCAGGGGTCCCCGAGGACGCCTCTGCGGCAGATGCCGCGGTTCTGAACGCCGCGTTCCGCACCGCGCTGGAAAAGGCCCGCGACGCTGGCGGCAGCAAGGCCCGCCGTGAGCTGCTCGCGGAGGCCGAACGCTACAACGACGACACCCTGCGCCGTGGCGTGCTCACGGCCGCGTTCGAGGCCGGCGAACTCGACACCCTCAACGACTGGGCACGCGCGCACACCGACCTGGACGAAGGCTTCGCCACCGAACTCCGCACACTTCGCGGCCAACTGGCCGGTACAATCCGGGCTGACGCAGCCTGGGAACAGCAGGCGCTGCGTGCGCCGCGCCGACCACAGGAAGTGTTCAGCCTTCCCACCCTGCGCTCCGCCCGCGAAGCCACGGACAAGGCTCGACGTGCCGAGATCATCCGCCGCCGCTGATCGGCCACCCGACCAGCCCGATCCGGTGCGACTGCCCGTACCAGATCGGGCTGGGCTGCTTCGGCCGGACGGGTCGGTGACCGTGCCCGCCTCGGTCGCGGCCGAGGTGCTCCGCCGCCTGGTCCGCGACATCGTGACCGAGGCACGCGGCAACGGCGGTCAGCCCTCCCCCACCGCCCGCCGACTGCTGCACGCCCTCTACGAGGCCGCCCAGCTCCATCGCCACGCCAGCGCAACTCGACCAGGGCAGCGCGGCACCGTCCCCGGCGAACCGGGCCTATCCGTCCGTGAGACCGCCGATCTGATGGGCTGCTCGCCCCAGTGGGTGCGCCATCTACTGGCCACGGGTCGCCTCACCGGCCGCCGTAGCGGTGGCGTGTGGGTGGTCCACCCGAACCGTCCACTTGCGACACCGCAAGCCGATCTGCCGGTTGCATGATCCTGGCCTCGGCCGGTCAACGCCAGGCGCGGACACCGGCGCAACCACCGCCCCGCCTGATGCGAGGCCCCCACCGCGCGCAGGACGCGCACACCGCAACCGTCCACATCGGACGAAGGGAGGCGGCCAGTGCAGGCCGACACCGACCGCAACGTCTACCGCATCCAGTCCCCCCACCTCACCACCTACTGCGACGGCAACGAGCCTCATGACGAGCGCACCTCCGTGTGGTTCGTCGAAGGCGTCGCTTACCTCCCCCTCGGCCACCCCAAGGCCCGCTACTACAGCGAACACAGCAGCTACACCGTTGAGCGCGTGCCCGTCATGCCAGTCCACTACCCAGCCGCGGCGCAGGCCCTGCGCCAGGCTCCAGCCCGGATCGGCCTGCCGCTGCTCGACGCCGCCGACCCCGCGTTCCGCACCCGAGAGGCAGGCCGAGCATGAACGGCGTACTCGCGAACTGGTCCAGCGACCCGAAACCCAACCAGCGCATCCTCCGCGCACTTCAGACCCTCAACGACGCCTCGGGGGAGCTGCGGACGCTGCGGATGGAGCACAGCAAGGCCGTCAGCGAAGCGCGGCTGGCCGTCTCCCACGATCCGAACCTCTCCGCCGAGGGACGCGCGAACGCACTGCTGGAGCGGACCGCGGCTGTGGGCGAGCGGTTCATGCGGTCCCTGACCGAGTTGAAGGACAACGTGGACTCGGCCTACAGCACGATCGTGCGGACGATCGAAAAGAGCTGGCCGACGCCCGCGGCCGGGGTGGAAGGGATGCTCGGCCGGCAGGCCGCGTGGGCACGGAGCCGCTCACTGCTCGACGGCGGGATCAGGCCAGGCCAGGTGATCGAGGAGACCACCGACGTGGAAACCCTGTTCGCTCTGCGCGAGGAGTTGCCGACCTGGCTGCGCTCCAAGGGCGCCGACCTGTCCGCCGCAGAGGCTGCGACCCACCACATCGACGCCCAGATCAGCCGTGTGGCCTCCGATCCGTCCATCGTGGACCTGAGCGCCAAGTTCGAGGCACGCACGATCCTGGCCGCCCTACAGCCGATGCTGGACCACACCGAGGCCGAGTTCACCGGCCGAGGGACCCCAGCCGCAGGTATCCATGCCGCGGTCGCTGCCCAACTGGCCCGGCAGAGTCCAATCGGCACGCGCATCGCCTACGAGGTGTAGCCCGCCCCGCAGACCGCGCCTCGCCTCCTGACGAGGAGTCCGGGCGCGGTCTGCTGTCTGTCCTAGCCCCAGGGCAACACGATGTCCCAGACCAGCACGGTAATCACGCCATGCTCGATGGAGTAGCGGATGCTGCCGTGATCACCCACGTTGGCATACCAAGCCCCGTCCTTCGGGTTGAACCGGCCAGCCGACTCCGGATCAGAGGCCAACTGTCGGCGCTTGCGCTCGAACGCGGCCTGCGCCGGAGGTGCGGCGGCGGCCAGAGTCACTTCAGCCCTGGTCGTCAGGATCACCGTGTAGGCCATCGTGGTTCCTTCTCTCCCAGCACGGGCGCTGGAACCACGCCCGACCTGTCACCTGAGCGATAGCGCTCCAGGTCGGCCTGGGCCTGCTCCGAGGCAGGGTTGACCGTGCCGAACGCGACCGGCCACCACGCCTCCACTACGGCGGCCAACCGGGCAACGTCGAAGTCCTCCGCGGTCTTGGCAAGCGCCTCGCGGAACTCGTCCTCGAATCCTGTGCGCGCCTCGCCCTCCAGCGCAGCCCAGACGGCTGGTCCCGTCCTGTCGACGTTCACATACTGCGGAGCACCCTCAACCGGCTTCACGTGCTCTGTGGGCGTCCCTGCGTCCCGGTCGCGCTGCTGCATCCCCTGCTCCCACGCCTTGTACGTTCTCGGCCAGGTCTACGACTGGCCATCCGTTGCACCCCAACGGTAGGACGCAACCAGGCGCAGCCCGTCCGATTACCCCAGTGAGTGCCACACAACAACCCGAACGGCGCGCGCCATTGCTAACCGTCACCGCCGACGAGTGGCTGACCATCACTGCCTTCTACGAGGTCGACCGGAAGACGGTCGAGAAGCTTGTTGAGCGCAACCGCAGCGAACTCGGCAGTGACGGGTACCGCCTGCTTGAAGGCGAAGAACTGATGTCCTTGAAGGACATCAGTTCCGTTGGACGCCGAGCACGGGCCTTGGCCGTGCTGCCGCGCCGCGCCGTCCTCCGGGTGGGGATGCTGCTGCGAGACTCCGCCGTCGCGCGCGCCGTGCGGGACCACTTACTCAACGCTGAACGACCGGCCGCGATGCCCACTCACCCCGAGGCTCTGCGCGGATGGGCCGACGCACTGGACCGGACCGAGGCCGCCGAGCAGCGCGCCGCCGAACTGGAACCCGACGCGGCGCGGGCACGTCGAACGATGGACGCCGACGGGCTCGCACTCGTCGGCACCGTCGCCAAGCGCTTCGGCATCACGGAGAAGGCACTGCGGCAGTTCCTCTACGCCGAGGGCCTGCTGATCCGCGGCGGGGAACGGCACAACGAGCCGATGGCCCGCTACGTCCAGTCCGGGCACTTCGAACTCAAGATCCGTCTCGTCGGTGACCACCTGCTGGAGCGCAACACCACCTTCGTCACCCCCAAGGGCGAGGCGTTGATCTGGAAACGCCTCTACGACGCCGGATACGTCAGGTCGCCACAGGCGCCACCTGTCCAGTTACAGCTCTCGCCCTGACCAGGGGTACTCACCAGCCGAGTACCCCTGGTCAGCACTGCGCCCCCACCCTTCCCGCGCCGGGAGGGTGGGGGCGCTTTGTCGTGGGGTCCTACGGCCAGCGGCACTGTTCGTAGAGCTGGTGCCCGCGCGCGCAGTTCGGGCACTTCAGCACCTCGTCGAAGCGGCCAGCCCACACTCCCCGCCAGGTCGGCAGCGGCCAGCGTTGCTCACCGGCGAGGTCTTTGCGGTCCAGGGCACCCTCGGTCCGGAGCAGCAGGTCGCGCAGCTCGCCGAGGCCGACGTCCCCGATCGCGTCGTGAAGCGGGTCGTCAGCCTGGTAGTCCGGGTCCTGCATGGTCTTCACGATCGCCAGGTAGACCTCGGCGATCCGGCGGAGGCCGGCCAGTGCCTCTCTGTCGAAGTCCTGCATGTCGCTCTCCCCTTCGTCGGTCAGCGTGTGCTGCGTCTTCGACACCGGTCACGGCCACCGCCAGGTCAACCCATCCCACAAGGCACCGCCGGTGCGCCCAAGCCACCGAGCGGCGTCAAGGCCCGCTTGCCCGGCGCCTGCCGCGGCGTCCGGCCCGAACTGCCAGAGCACCGCGGCGACCACCGCCACCAGCAGCACCAGCGCGCCTTGCTTCATGGTCCGCACCCTTCCCCGGTCGGCCTGGTAGGTCTCGCGTGGTGTGGCCAAGATCCAGGCCAGCCTTGCGGCTTTCACATCCTGGTCGATCGGGGCCGCGGCCAGTGCTCCCCGCAGATCGTCAAGGCCCTGTTTGAGCCTGTTCGCCGGCGAACTCACCTCAGCCCTCTGCGGGAAGCTGGCCGGTTCCTTTGCAGGTGCCGCACAGGTCCCTCTCCCCCCTCCCTCCCCACCCCTGGCAGGTCGGGCAGTCCTTGAAGTCGTTCTCGCTCATCGTCGCTCCGCTGTCGGTGTTGGTCACCGGCCGCTGGGTAGCTGCCGGTCGTCCGGGACGATCTCGCCGTCGACGACTATGGGGGGCTTCGGCTTCCGCAGCTCCAGGTGCTGGGCCAGCAGCCGCGCGAGGTTGGCTGACGCGCTGGCCAACTCGTGTTCCTCCCGCACGGTCAAGGCCGCGCCCACGGCGTCGCGTCGCTTCTTGCGCGTCTCGGCGAGCACCCGGTTGCCTGCTTCGACGATGTCCTCCAGGGACATCACGATCGCCCCGACCAGCAGGTCACGTTCCTGCCCGTCGGTCACCGCGGTACCGCCAGCGTCTCGACGGCGAGGGCGGGCGCCACCGCTGCATCGGCGTGCTGCACCGCCCCCGCCGTCGTGGCCCGGCTCTCGGGGGGAGCGGCGCGTTCCGCGCGCGCCGTGGCCGGGCTGGTGTGCACCGGCGGCCGGACTGCGACCGGCGGCCGGTGTCGAAGGTCTGCGGGGGCCGGTATGAGCACGCCGATGCTGGCGAGGAAGTCAGCGCGCGGTTCTGGGGTGGGGGCGGCGGTCAGCTCATTGCCCGCCGCCCCCACGGTTCCGATCGGACGTCCCGAACGCGCCGATGCGGAACCGGTCGCCCGGCGTAGAGCCGGGCTGAGCGTGTCGCCGTCGGGTGTGGAGTCGACGGGGACACGCTGCTGGTGGGCGGTGGCGGCGACCGTGGGTGAGTTGGGGGTCGCCGCCACCGTGTCCCGGCGGACCGGCCGCGCTGCACTCGACGCGCGGTGGGGGGTCCGGTCAGGCCGGGGGTCTCGGTGGTGTGGTCGGAGCAGGTCGTACAGCGGCAGCAGGATGAGCAGGCTCCACACCAGCGTGGTTGCCCACCACGGGATGCCGGGGATCATCGCCAGTCCTTCGGGTCCTGGCGGTCATCGGAGGACCAGCGGCCGCGGCGGAACCACGCGACCAGGAACGCCGTCGTGACCACCACGGCGGCCACGGCCATGACCCACGCCTGCGTGCTCACGGCCGGGCCTTCGGGGTCTTGCTCCACCGGTCGGCCAGCTCGTTGTCCTCGATGAGGTGCCGGGAGAGCTTCGCGGCGTCCGCGGCGTCGAGCAGCGCGATCAGGCCGCCGGCGACCTGGACGAACACCTCGCCGTCCGCGGTGACGCCGGTGTGCACGGACAGCGCGCGGCCTTTCCGGCCACGAGCGGGGACCGACCGGTCCTGTTTGTGTCGACCTGCCACGCGTGCCTCCCACTTGCCTACGTTCAGCAGCGGGAATGACGCTAAGAGTGATCAAGTAGCGGAAGGGGCACAAACTGTGCCCCCACCCGATCAGGCCATCAGGCCGACCTTCTCGGCCAGGTCATCGGCGCGGCGGCGCATCCGCGTCGCCCCGTCGCGGACGTCGAGCACGATCTGCCGCGCGTAGCCGTTGAACCGGGCGGTCTCGGGCGCTGTGGCCACGGCATCGTCCAGGGCGGCCAGCGCGGCGGCAGGCTCGCCCCGCAGGTGGTGCGCGCGAGCAACCTCAATCAGGTGGCGGCTCCGCCGCGGCCGTGACGGGATCGACTTCGGGTCCAGCTTCGCCGCCTGCTGTGCGGCCTCGCCGCCTCGCCGGAGTTCGACGCTCACGGTCACGGCGTGCGCGGTCATGATCGGCTGGGAGAACGAGGTCATCGGCTGGTAGTAGCCGCTCGGCAGCTTCTTCGCTGCCCTGTCCGCCTCGTCCAGGTGCCGCATGGCGGTACCCGCTTCGCCACTCCGGGCCGCCGTGAACGCGGCCTCGAATTGCAGGCTCCCCCACAAGCCGAGCAGTTCGGCGGAGCCCTCTGGCAGCAACGGCCGCAGCAGCGCCAAAGCGTCGAACGTGACTGCCTGCGCCTCGTCCCAGTCCCCGGTGTCCCGGTGCGCCTGAGCGACCGACCAGGCAGCCATGGCGACCGCGCGCGCGTCTCCGGAGTCCTGCGCGGCGGACATGGCCCGCTCGGTGGCCCGCCACAGGAGCGCGGCGGCCGGTTGGTAGGCCACGTAGAAGGTCGAGAGGTTCAGCACCTCGGCGAGCAGGGCTTGTGCGTGCCGCCGCTGGGCACCTTCGTGCGCGCGGGCGGCAAGTTGTGCCTCCTGGATCAGGGTTGGCAGCAGGTCACCGAGGGTGGTCCGGTGCATTGCCGAGGCGTGCCTTGCCTTCCACGCGAAGGAGATCCGCTCGCGCAGGTGGTCAAGATCCGGCGGCTCGCTGTCGGTGTGGGCCAGGGCGTACGAGCTGAGCGCCGAGCGGACCGCAGGCAGCGCCGGATGGGCACGCATGGTAAGGGCGTCGGTCGGAAGGGGGAACGAATCGCCGGTCAGGTCGGCGAGGTCCCGCACGCCGAGGATCTCGGCAATGCGAACGAGCACGGGTAGTCGCGGCGGGAGCAGGCGCCCCGTCTCCACCGCCTTGAGCCAGCCCGGTGACTTGCCGAGCAGCCCGGCAACCACCGGGCGAGTCTTGCCCGCCCGCTCGCGGAAGTACTGGATGCGCTTGCCGACCGGCAGACCGGGGTCAAGCGGACTTGCGGCCATGTGCTGCCCGCCCATCTTCGCCGAGTGGCCTCTCCGCCGATGCCCCCGGTCCGTCGACCGGGGGCGCACCTCTCGGCGAAGAGGATGTGTTCAGGTTAGCCGCGCCACGGACGGGTGACACGGGTCAGCCTGGGGGTAGCTGAGCGGCCACGCGACGCACGGGCACAGGCAGCAAGATCAACGGGCACAACGTGGGCACAACTCAGGGCGAGAAACAGCGAAACACGATGAAACACCGTGAACGCCCTAGCGCCAGGTCAGACGGCGTTTCGGCCGGATCGCCCCAGGTCGGGAAACCGCAGGTGGTTCTGGGAGACCAAGAAGGCGGCCTGATTCGCTGTGCTGGGACGCCCCAGTCACCCGGGTGGTGGCTGGGGCGTCTCGCTATCCGGGTCAGGAAGGTGACTCGAACTCGTCCGCGACCTCCGCGGACTCCCGGCCCTGCAGGTGCAGCGTGAACAGCCGCTGCAGGTTGGCCAGCTGGCTCACGAACAGCAGCTCCTGGTGCTCGCTGAGCGTGACGCGAATCGGATCCCGCACCCTGGTGCTCTTGCTGACCTGACGACCGTTGATCTCCCTGGCCTTCTCCGCGATGTCGTCGAGACCCATGAGGATCGCGGCGACGACGTCCGGTGTACCGCCCACAAGTGCCTCCCCACAGTCCTGATCAGCGGTGCACAGCACGCTAGGAACACCAGGGGTCAGGTTGTTGTCACCAGGACAAGGACACCTGATCGGGCTACGCCGGCAGACCTGCCCGGTAGGCCATGCCGCGGAGTTCCCTGCCGACCGCGTCCCGCTTGGCCTTCACCACCAGCTCGGCCAGCACTGACCGCATGAACGGGTGCCTGCGCACACGTGCCGGAGAGATCAGTTCCGCCCGCCGGATCGCCAGCACCGCGTCGTCCTGCCGCCTCGGCAGCCGCGCCAGCGCCCTGCCGTACTCCCGCCAGTAGGCCGCCTGTCTGGTCCGCGAAGGCAGCACCCCGGGGTTGATCGTCTCCGCGATCTTGGCCGCTTCCAGGTGCTCGCCTGCCTCCAGCGCGACCGACATCCGCCACACCCCGACGTTGCCCGGACCGAACCCGAACCACAACGCGTTGCCCTCGCCGGTACGTTCGGCCAGCTCGGCCGCGTGCGCCAGCGCCGCGGTCCGCCCGGCCTGATCGCCACCGGCCGCCGCCACCAGCGATCGGGTCAGGGCCAGCATGCCGGACACCTGCAACTCGACCGCGCGGGCAGTGCCGACCTCAGCCTCCGCGAGCGCCCGCTCGGCCAGGGCGAACGCACCCGCGCCGAGCAGGCCGAACGCGGTGCCGAAGGCGCTCAGCGCGAGGGCGAGGGGCTGGTCGAGGCGCTCGGCGGCCTGCCTGGCCAGCGTCGCGGCCTGCCAGCCGAGGTCGAGTGGCGCGCCGATGTCCATCAGCCAGGCCTGGGTGCCCTGGACATGCGTCAGGGCCAGGAGCCGCAGCACTTCGGCTTCGCCCCGGCCGGTGGCCAGGGTCGTGTGCAGGTCCCGGATGAGGTCGGGGAGCGCCGCGCCGACCTGCTCGTACTGACAGTCCCGCTGCGCTGTCAGCACTTCGTCGACCCGCGCGGAGAGCACCGCGGGCGGCACCACCTGCCCGCCTGCCTGGTGCATGCTCACCGCCAGCATGGCCAGCCGGACAGCGTTGAGGAAGCGGTCCTCGGCAAGCTCGCCCGGCGCGATGGCGGCCGGCGACAAGGTCAGCTCCCCTGGCGCGACCTCCAGTGCCTCGGCCAGCTTCACGATCAGGGAACGCCGGTCGAGCGCTCGCTCGCCGTTCTCCAGCCGGGACAGGTGCGCGGCCGAGATTCCGGCCAACCCCGCGATCACGGCCAGCGACTTGCCACGAGCGTGCCGGATCTGCCGCAACCTGCGGCCGATCTCCGAATGCTCAGCTTTCACCAGGGCCACCTGACTCTTCGCCGAGTTGCACCTCCAGGTTAACCGCCGGGCTGACCGGCTGGGTGCGCGGAATGTGGGCATGCCAAGCGCGGTTGACCCCGACGGCACAGAATCAGCGGTGGCACCGGCCCCGGAGGAGAAGACGCGCGCATGACCCACGACGAGCACCGGGAGCCCACCGTCTACCTGCTGCGGCACGGTGAGACCGAGTGGTCCCGCTCCGGTCAGCACACCGGCCGCACCGACATCCCGCTCACCCCCCAGGGCCGCGCCCAGGCCGAGGCCGCTGGCCGCACCCTGACCGCGCTCGGCGTCAAAGGCCGGGTCCTGGCCAGTCCACGCGACCGCGCCCAGGTGACCGCCGAACTCGCCGGGCTCAGCGTCGACGAGGTCACCGAGGACCTGTCGGAGTGGGACTACGGCGACTACGAGGGCCTGACCACGCCGCGGATCCGCGAGTCCGTGCCCGGTTGGACCGTCTGGACGCACCCGGTCCCCGGTGGTGAATCCGCCGACCAGGTCAGCGCCCGCGCCGACCGGCTGCTGGACCGGGTCCGGGCGTTGTTGCCGGAGACCGACGTGGTGCTGGTCGGGCATGGGCACTTCAGCCGGGTGCTGGTGGCGCGGTGGCTGGAGCTGCCTGCCACGGCCGGGGTGCGATTCGGGTTGGGCACGGCGGGGATCGCTGTGCTGGGATTCGAGCGGGGTGTGCCGCAACTCGTGCGGCTCAACCTGCCGACCGCCTGAGCACTGGGGAGGAAACCCGTGACTGACGAACGCGTTCGCCGGGTCCGGCCGTCCGATGTGGACGCCGTGATCGGACTGATCGAGGGGCTCGCGGAGTACGAGCGCGCGCCGGAGTCCTGCACGATCACCGCCGACCAGCTGCGCACCGCCCTGTTCGGGGACAGCCCGGCGTTGTTCGGGCACGTCGCCGAAGCCGACGGCGTGGTGGTCGGCTGTGCCCTGTGGTTCCTGAACTTCTCCACCTGGGAGGGCAAGCACGGCATCTACCTGGAGGACCTGTTCGTACTGCCCGAGCACCGGGGTTCGGGGCTGGGCAAGGCGTTGCTGGTCGAGCTGGCGCAGGAGTGCGTGCGCCGCGGGTACGCCCGGTTCGAGTGGTCGGTGCTGGACTGGAACACGCCGGCGATCGACTTCTACAAGGCCCTTGGCGCGGTGGCCCTGGACGAGTGGACGGTGTACCGGATCGACGGGGCCGCCCTGGCGGAGCTGGGCAAGCCGGCCTGACTCAGGTGATCAGCGGGTCCCCGGCGGCCGCGACCAGCCCGAAGGCGGTCGCGCCGTCCAGGGACTCGCGCAGCAGGTCCTCGGTGCGGGCGGCGACCTCGGCGAGTTCGGCCAGGGCCTGGGCCACGGCGGGGACTCCTTCGGTGGGAACGCCGTCCTGCTCGCCGCGGCGGACCGGGCTCGCGACCGGTTTCGCCACGGGTGAAACTGGGCGGATGAGCCAGGACAAGGCGCGGCGGAAGCAGTTGCGCGAGGCCCACAAGGCCGCGGAGCGGGACAAACGCATCGCGCTGTGCCCGCTCAGCGAGCAGGAGCTGGCCGACCTCGTGGCGGAGCTGGAGGCCGCGGTCGAGCTGCACGGCTGCGACCACTCCACCCGGTTCGCGCAGGCCTGGGCCGCCGCGCACGGGCGGGGCTGGGCCGAGCTGGACGAGGGACTGGCCGAGCTGGGCGGTTACTGCGACTGCGAGATCTCGGTCAACTGCGATCCGGACACCGTGTTCGGCCGCTGAGCGGGCGCCGGGTGCAGGGTCAGTGCGAGCTGGCCGGGTCGCGGGCACAGTTCGGGTGGGGCGGCGGCGAGCAGCTCGGTGAGTTCCAGCGGGCGGGGCTGGCAGCGGGTGGACTCGGGCACGCCCAGGATCCCGGCGCCGTCCAGCGCGAGGGGCAGTTCGGCCAGCAGGGAGTGCGCGGCGATCTGGACCTGGCCGCGCGAGCAGAGCGCGCCCGGCACCCGGTCGGCGAGCATGGTCGCGGTGGCCCGCAGGCAGGCCGCGCGGAAGGCCGGGCTGCTCTCGTAGGCGTGCCGGACCTGGTCGTAGAGCACCTGGTAGCGGTAGCGGGCGGCCAGTTCGGCCCAGGGCACCACCAGCGAGCCGGGCAGGCCGAGCGCGGCCAGTGCGCGCCGGGCCCTGGTCTGCAGGCGTTTGCCCTCGCTGCGGGCCTTGTGCAGGGCGCGGTGGGTTTTGTAGCCGACGGCCCGGTAGGTGTGCACCGCGGGCAGGTCGACCAGCGCCACCTGCACCGCGGTGAAGTTGCGGGCGGCCCAGCCCGCGTAGCCGAGCAGATCCTCCTCGGCGTGGTCGAACAGGCCAAGGGCGAGCAGCGCGTGGCCGCCCCGGCCAACGGACGTACGCGGTCGCGGGATCTGACCGTCAGGCGTCACATCTCGATTGGAGCACGACACGCGCGGGCGCTCCCAGTCCCTTCTTTGAGTGATCAACCCATCGGAGCAGAAGCGGTGTCCCGATCGGCCCAGTGCGCACGCAGCGCGGCCACCGTCACCGAGATCGCCGGACGCCGGGTGGCCTGCTGCCGCCACACCGCGAACAGCCGCCGGGTCGGCGTCGGGACCAGCGGCCGGACCACCACGTGCGCCGGCACCGGACCGCGGCCGAGCCGGGGCAGCAGGCACACGCCCAGGCCCTGGGCGGCCAGCGCGAGCTGGGACTGGTACTCGGTGACCTGGTGCGCGAGCACCGGTTCGACCCCGCCGCCGCGCAGGGTGCGGATCAGCCAGTCGTGGCAGATCGAGCCGGGCGGCTGGCAGATCCAGCGCGCGCCGGTGAGTTCCAGCGGGCTCAGCTCGGCCCGCGCGGCCAGCGGATGGCTCTCGTGCAGCAGCACATCGGCCACGTCCACGCCGATGTCGGCTCTGGCCAGGCCCTCGGGCACGGCCAGCGGGGTGTTCTCCCAGTCGTGCACCACGGCCAGGTCCAGCTCGCCCCTGGCGACCAGGTCCATCGACAGGTGCGGGTCCAGTTCGGTCAGCCGCAGGTCCAGCTCCGGGTACTCCCGCGCCAGTTCGGCCAGCGGTCCTGGCAGCAGGCCGCGGGCGGCGGTGGCGAAGGTGGCCAGGGTGAGCCGCCCGACCGGCAGGCCGCGCTGTTCCTCCAGCCGCACCTCGGCCTGTTCGACCAGGGCCAGGATCTCCTTGGCGGTGCCTGCCAGCTCGGTGGCCGCGTCGGTGAGCGCGATGCCCCGGCCCCGGCGTTCCAGCAGCGTGGTGCCGGTCTCGCGTTCCAGTTTGGCCAGCTGCTGGGACACCGCGGAGGGGGTGTAGCCGAGCGCGGCGGCGGCCGCGTTGACCGAGCCGTGCACGGCCACGGCGTGCAGCGCGCGCAGTCTGCCGATATCGAGCATGAAGCAATACTAAACGGATCCCCGTAGATAGTTTCGCTGGTGCTTAACTCTCCGCCGGGTGAGGCTGAGCGGGTGAAGCCCGCACACGTCGCCCTCGCCGTCCTGGTCGCGCTGATCTGGGGACTCAACTTCGTGGTCATCCAGGTCGGACTGGCCGAGGTCCCGCCCTTCCTGTTCTCCGCGCTGCGCTTCACCGTGGCCGCACTGCCCGCGCTGTTCTTCGTCGGCTCGCCCCGGGTGGCCTGGCGCTGGGTGCTGCTGATGGGCCTGACCCTGGGCGTGGTGAAGTTCGGGCTGCTCTTCGGCGGCATGTACGCCGGCGCGCCGGCCGGGCTGTCCTCGCTGGTGCTGCAGAGCCAGGTGCTGTTCACCGTGCTCTTCGCCGCGCTGCTGCTCAAGGAGCGGCCCACCCCGCTGCGACTGGCCGGGACCGGGATCGCGCTGGCAGGCATGGTCCTGGTGGTGCTCGACTACGGCGCGGGCAGTCCGCTGGGCGCGTTGCTGATGGTGGTGGCCGCGGCCGCGGTGTGGAGCCTGACCAACATCATCACCCGCTACGCCGCCCCGCCGGACATGCTGCGCTTCATGGTCTGGGTCAGCGCGGTGCCGATCCTGCCGCTGTTCGCCCTCTCGGCGACCTTCGAGGGCGTAGACACCGGCCTGACCGCGTTGGCGCACCTGGACTTCGCCGGCGTCGGCGCGGTGCTCTACGTGGGCTGGGCTGCCACCCTGGCCGGCTTCGGCATCTGGGGTTTCCTGCTGCGCAGCTACCCGGCCACCGCGGTCGCGCCGTTCTCGTTGCTGGTGCCGGTGTTCGGCATGTCCTCGGCCGCGTTGCTGCTGAACGAGCGGCTGACCACGCTGCGGCTGGCCGCCGCCGTGCTGGTCATCATCGGCGTCGCACTGGCTTCGGGCGTGGTCAAGCCCAGGGCGCGACGGACCACGCCGCACCCCGGGCTCGAACCGGTCAGCCTCGCCGGTCCCGCGCCTGTTCCTCGGTGACCTCGATCTGCTCCTTGCGCACCTGGCCGGAGACGGTCTGCTCCTCGGTGACCGTCTCCTTGGCCAGCCGCACCCGTTCCACCGGCACCGCCTCGGTCCGCACCACCGGCTGCTCCGCGTGCAGGGTGACCTCGTGCTCGGCCTCGCGGATCTCCGCACCCGACATCGCCTGGTCCCGGTTGGCCTCGGTGATCGGCTCCCGTTCGACCCGCACTTCCTCATGCCGCACCGGCACGCTGACCTGCTGTTCCTCGGTCACCACGTACTTGCGCAGCCGGACCCGCCCGGTCTCCTGGGTCTCCGCGCCGACCTTGAGCCGCTCCTCGGACCGGGTCATCGCCTCGTGGTCCCGGCCGCCGTGGTCCGCCGCCATCCGGCCGTCCTTCGCCCGGCCGCCCTGGCGGTCCTGGCGCGGGCCGGGCACCTCCGGGTAGCGCAGGCCGTAGTAGGCGTAGAGCTGCTGCTCCTCCGCCGAGGACAACCGGCCGGCGGCGTCCATCCGGGGCGCGTCGCCGACCTGGTCCTTGGTCACCGCCACCCGCAGCGTCTCCCCGTCCACGCTGGCGCCTTCCAGCGGGACGAAGCTCTCCTTCAGGCCGAACAGACCGGTGCGCACGGTGGCCCACACCGGCTTCCCGGTCTTCTCATCCAGATAGACCTGGCCGACCTTGCCGATCTTGGCGCCGTCCCGGTCGCAGACCTCGTCGCCGAACAACTGCGGCACCATCTGCTCGCTGATCATCGCCTTCGTCCTCCCGGTCTCCCGTTCGCGTCACGCTGGACGGAGCAGGAACTGCCCGGGAGAAGCCGGGGCAACCAGGAATTCCGCCGGACCACCGGGCCGGGTTACCGCAGGCCACCCCTTCGTGGCACTAACCGGGCTGGTCCGCCGAGTCGTCGTAGGGCCCGATGCCCAGCACCCAGGCCCGCGCGTGCGTGCTGAACAGCAGCACCAGCACGGCCAGGCAGTAGATCGCGGCCAGCGAGCCGATCAGCCAGCGCCCGGACGGCCCGAGGGTATACCAGGCCACGCCCAGCAACAGGATCTCCACCACCACCGCGGGCGAACGCGCCCAGCGCTTGCCGCGCAGCAGCCCGATCGCGGCCGCGAGCACCCCGGCGGTCAGCACCGCGAAGTAGGCGGCCTCACCGAAGACGTTGCCCGGCTTGGGCGCGCCGTCGAGCGCGCGCACCAGCAGGGCGAGCACCAGCACCACCCCCGCCAGGCCCTGCAACCCGACCAGGAGACCCGCCACACGCACCGCTCGCGGCGCACCCAGGGCTTGCGACATGCGGACAAGGCTAGCCATCCCCTGATCGGGGCGATCTGGCAGCTCACGGACGTGACTTGCGCCGCATATCAGTGATCACCCAGGCACAACGCCGCTGCTCGGCAGCCACCATCGGGTCAGGGGTGGAGCGCGGGGCGTCACGGGCTGTCATACGCTTCAGTGCGTGCGCGCACTCCTCGTGGTCAATCCCCAGGCCACCGCCACCTCGGCGGCGGGGCGCGATGTCATCGCGCACGCACTGGCCAGCGACGTGAAACTGGACGTCGTCGAGACCAGTTACCGGGGGCACGCGGCGGATGCCGCGGCCGAGGCCGCGCACGACGGTTTTGACCTCGTGGTGGCGCACGGCGGGGATGGCACGGTCAACGAGGTCGTGAACGGACTGCTCTCTGACGGCGTCCGGGACGATGTGCCGATGCTGGGTGTGGTGCCGGGCGGATCCGCGAATGTCTTCGCGCGCGCACTGGGACTGCCGGTTGATCCGGTGGAGGCCACCCACCGGTTGCTGCAGGCGATCGAGGCAGGCGCGAGTCGCCGGGTCGGGCTGGGCCGGGCGGATGACCGCTGGTTCACCTTCAACGCCGGGCTGGGCTGGGACGCCGACGTGGTCGCCGGGGTCGAACGGCACCGGGTCAAGAAGGCCACCCCGATGCTCTACGCGCGAATGGCCGCCACCAGCTACTTCAAGCTGGACCACGGGCACCCGAAGCTCACCGTGCAGCTGCCCGACGGCGAACCGGAGACCGGGCTGCACCTGGCCTTCGTGTCCAACACCGATCCGTGGACCTACCTGGGTGAGCGGCCGCTGCGGATCAATCCGGGCTCCTCCTTCGAGGACGGATTGGGCGTGTTTGCTCTCCGTAACGTCGGGGTACCCACCGTCGTGAAGCACGTGTGGCAGATTCTGCGGCCCGGTGGAAGTCCGCAGGGCGGGAATTTGTTGCGGCGGGATGACGTTGAGTGGATTAGAGTGACCTGCGCGGAACCGGTCCGGCTCCAGGTAGACGGCGATCTTCTTGGCGAGCGGACCGATGTGCGGTTCATGTCCGTGCCGGCGGCACTGTCCGTCGCGGTGTGACCTGTGCGTGATCGGGTCGTCACCTGGGCGTGACCTTCGCCAGCGCGCGGAATGTCACCCTTTGAAACCGCCAAGCAAGTGCGTGTCGATCTTTCGGGTGAGTTGCCTCACCGGATTGGATCGGGCCTCTTGACTTTGCCGTAGTTCGTGAAAGCATTCACAAGCACCCACAAACACCCCCGAAACCACTATCGGCACTATTGCTATGTGCCTAGCGAGGAGCAAGGAACCATGGACTGGCGCCACCGCGCGACCTGCCGCGACGAGGACCCCGAGCTGTTCTTCCCCGTTGGGAACAGCGGTCCTGCGTTGCTCCAGATCGCCGAGGCGAAGACCGTCTGCCGCCGGTGCCCCGTGATGTCCGACTGCCTGACCTGGGCGCTGGAGTCTGGACAGGACGCGGGAGTCTGGGGCGGTATGAGCGAGGACGAGCGACGCGCGCTGAAGCGACGCAACGCCCGCACCCGGGCTCGCACTGGAGCCTGAGAGGGTCGCAACCTCCGAACGGCCGACTGACCGGCACTCGCGCGAACGAGTGCCGGTCAGTTGCTTTTTCTGCCTCTCCGGCGAAAACCCCGGTCCGCACTGGCAGAAACATGACTAGATAAACCCGGATCTCTAATGGTCTAACGGCGGCGTTGCAGTGGAACCCGCAGTACCGCCTCGGTGCCCTTGGTCCCCTGCCGACTGCGCAGGCTGAGCGAACCCCGCAGTTCGGACTCGACCAGGGTGCGCACGATCTGCAGGCCGAGCCGGTCGGTGCGCTCCAGTGAGAAGCCCTGCGGCAGGCCACGGCCATCGTCGGTGATGACCACGTCCAACCACTTCGCCGAGCGTTCCGCGTGCACCACCACCTCGCCGCGCTGGCCCGGGGTGTAGGCGTGCTCGAAGGCGTTCTGCACCAGCTCGGTCAGCACCATCACCAAGGGTGTGGCCAGTTCTGCCTGTACCACCCCGAATTTGCCCTCGCGGCGGACCACCACCCTGGTCTCGGCGGTGGCGACATCGCTCATCATCGGGATGACCTGGTCCACCACGTCGTCCAGGGACACCCGCTCGTCCACCGACATGGACAGCGTCTCGTGCACCAGCGCGATCGAGGTGACCCGGCGGACCGATTCGGCCAGCACCTGCCGGGCCTCGGTGTTGTTGGTCCGGCGGGATTGCAGCCGCAGCAGCGCGGCCACCGTCTGCAGGTTGTTCTTGACCCGGTGGTGGATCTCCCGGATGGTCGCGTCCTTGGACATCAGCGCCCGGTCCCGCCTGGTCACCTCGGTGACGTCGCGGACAAGCACCAGCGCGCCTGCCGCCTTGCCGCGCGGGCGCAGCGGCAGCGCGCGGAAGAGCACGGTGGCGCCGCGGGCCTCGGCCTCCACCCTGGTGCTGGGGTTGCCGTCCAGCGCGGTGCGCATCCGCTGGGCGACCTCGGTGGCGTCGAAGGGATCGGAGACCAGCGAGCGGGTCAGCGGCGCGAGCGCCACCCCCACCAGGTCGGCGGCGTGGCCCATCCGGTGGTAGGCCGAGAGCGCGTTCGGGCTGGCGAAGACCACCGTACCGGCGGCGTCCAGCCTGATCAGGCCGTCGCCGACGCGCGGACTGGTGTGCGCACCCGGCGAGGGCTCGGGCGCGGGGAAGGTGCCGTCGGCGATCATCTGGCAGAGATCGGCCGCACTACCCAGGTAGGCGATCTCCAGTGGGCTGGGCACCCTGGGCACGGCCAGGTTGATGTCCCGGCTGAGCACCGCGACCACCTTGCCGCCGAAGCGGACCGGGATGGTCTCCCGGCGCACCGGCACACCGAGGTGCCAGCGCGGGTCCTCCTCCCGGCAGATCCGCTCCTCGACCACGGCCCGGCGCAGCTGCGGGTGGTCCGGCGCGGCGACCACCGTGCTGACCATGTCCTCGGGGTGCGCGGTGGGCGCGGTCTGCGGGCGGGCCTGGGCCACGCACAGGAACCGCTCCTCGGCGACCCCCTCCGCGGTGGCCGCCTCCAGTGGCACCCACATCAGGAAGTCGGCGAAGGACAGGTCGGAGAGCAGCTGCCACTCCCCCACCACCAGTTGCAGGTGGTCGACGGCGGCCCCGGGCAGGCGGGTGTGTTCGGCGAGCAACTCACTCAGGGTGGACACGGTGGTCCATTGTGCTCGACCACCGCGAGCAGATCGCCCGCGCGCACCAGCGCGCCGGGTTCGACCACCAGCCTGGTGACCGTGCCGTCCCGCTCGGTGAGCACCGGGATCTCCATTTTCATCGACTCCAGCACCACCAGCGTGTCGCCGGGGGCCACCACGTCACCCTCGCCGACGACCACCTCACCCACGGTCGCCACCAGCTCCGCCCTGATCTCCTCGGCCATCCACCGATGCAAGCACGAAGCGGCCCGGTACCGCTGTCGGCCATCGGGCGTGACAGACTGAGTGGAAGCAAGCCCCGGACCAAGGAGAACGCGATGTCCAAGCGCGCCCGCAAGAAGCGCGACCGCAAGAAGCGCGGCGCCAACCACGGCAAGCGTCCCAACGCCTGATCGTGGTCTTGCCGGATCTACCGGCAGAACAAAGCCCCCGGGACCGCTAGGTCTTCCGGGGGCTTCGTGCTTCTGCGGGCTGGTCAGTCGTCCTGGTGGACCGGCTCGTGCAGTTCGATCCGCTCGGCGCGCAGGGAGACCTCGACGGTCTTGCCGTCCGGGCCGCACTCCACGGTCACCTCGGCCTGTTCCAGCACGGTGCGGCGGATGGAGGCGCGCAACCGCTGTTTCAGCGTGTCCGGGGCGGCCTCACCACCGCATTTCCGGGCCAGCAGGGCCTTGAGGTACTCGTCGATGCCGTACTGCTCCAGGCACGGGCTGCATTCGTCCAGGTGCTGGCGCAGCAGGTCACGGCGGGTCTTGTCGCACTCCTGGTCCAGGAACATCCAGACCTCGGCGAGCACGTCCTTGCAGTTGGTCTCGGCGGATTCGTCGCAGCTCATGACCCGGCCACCTCCTGGGCGGCGCGACCACGCAGGAAACCGCGGTCCTTGGCCACGTCGGTGAGCAGTTCCTTGAGCTGGCGCCGGCCGCGGTGCAGCCGGGACATGACGGTGCCGATGGGCGTGCCCATGATGTCGGCGATCTCCTTGTACGCGAACCCCTCGACGTCGGCGAGGTAGACCGCCATCCGGAAGTCCTCCGGCAGCTGCTGCAGCGCGGCCTTGACATCGCTGTCCGGCAGCCGGTCCAGCGCCTCCACCTCGGCCGAGCGCAGACCGGTGCTGCTGTGCCGTTCGGCCTGGGCCAGCTGCCAGTCGGCGATCTCATCGGTCGGCGACTGCTGCGGCTGCCGCTGCTTGCGCCGGTACCCGTTGATGTAGGTGTTGGTCAGGATGCGGTACAGCCAGGCCTTGAGATTGGTGCCCTCGGCGAAGGAGGAGAAGGCCGAGTACGCCTTCAGGAAGGTCTCCTGCACGAGGTCTTCGGCGTCGGCCGGGTTGCGGGTCATCCGCAGCGCGGCCGCGTAGAGCTGGTCGAGCAACGGCATCGCGTCCCGCTCGAAGCGGGCCGCGCGGTCATCCGTTGTCTCGTCCCCGGTTCTGGTCTCTGGTGCGGTGCCTGGCACCTGGCTCCCTTCCCGCACGCCGGAGCGTGGGCTTGGGCTTGTGGTAACAACCGCAGGCAGCTCCACCATCGGAAATGCCGGCGATGGTGCTGAGGATACGCCGCGCAGCGCGCCTCGGCCGGGCCGCGCGGCGGCCGGGCGGAGCGGGCAGGTCATCTCGGTTCCCACGATTCGCACAACGCGGCACAGTGCGCACGCATTCCGGGATAGCGAGCGGCTTACGCCACAAAGGCAGGATCTAAGCTCCCGGGTCATGGCGGGACGAGGCACTCCGGCGACAGCGCTGCTGGTCAAGCAGCGGATCGCGCACACCCTGCACTCCTACGAGCATGATCCACGGCACGACTCCTACGGCCTGGAAGCGGCGCAGGCGCTGGGCATCGCGCCGGAGCGGGTGTTCAAGACCCTGGTGGCCGAGGTGGACGGCGCGCTCGCGGTGGGTGTGGTGCCGGTCACCACGCAGCTGGACCTCAAGGCGCTGGCCGCGGCGCTGGGCGGCAAGAAGGCGAAGATGGCCGCGGTTCCCGACGCGGAGCGGGCCACCGGCTACGTGGCGGGCGGGATCTCGCCGCTGGGGCAGAAGAAACGGCTGCCGCTGGTCCTGGATGACTCCGCCCAGGGCTTCGAGACGATCTTCTGCAGTGCCGGGCGGCGCGGGCTGGAAGTGGAACTCGCCGCTGCCGACCTCGCCACCCTGACCAAGGCCGTGCTGGCGCCGATCGCGGCCGCCTGACCAGCGGGATCGACTGAGCCTGGCTACGCTGCGCGGATGGCCAGGAAGTCGGTTCGGGACGTGCTTCGGCTGGACTCGGTTGACCTCGCGACGCTGGATCCCGCGGGCCGCCCGATCGGTCCGAAGAGCAAGCGGGAGGCCGCGGCCGACCTGGTCGCCACCGGCGCCGAGCTGGAGGACCTGCAGGAGGCGCTCTACGCCGAGAACGCCCGCGCGGTGCTGCTGGTGTTGCAGGGCATGGACACCTCCGGCAAGGGCGGCACCATCCGGCATGTGCTCGGGCTGGTGAACCCGCAGGGCGTGCACATCGCCTCGTTCAAGAAGCCGACCCGCGCCGAGGCCCGGCACCACTTCCTGTGGCGGGTGCGCAAGCTGCTGCCGGAGCCGGGGCGGATCGGCGTGTTCGACCGCTCGCACTACGAGGACGTGCTGGTGCCCAAGGTCGAGGGCCTGCGCTCCGCGGCCGAGCTGCGCATCCGGTACCGGGAGATCAACGAGTTCGAGTGCGAGCTGGCCGAGGCGGGCGTCGCGGTGCTCAAGTGCTTCCTGCACATCTCGCCGGAGGTGCAGCGGGAACGGCTGCTGGCCCGGCTGGACGATCCGCGCAAGCACTGGAAGTACACCCCGGCCGATATCGACGCCCGGTCGAAGTGGTCGAAGTACCAGCAGGCCTACACCGCGGCGCTGAAGAACTGCTCGGCCACGCCCTGGTACGCGGTGCCGGCGGACCGGAAGTGGTACCGGAACTGGGCGGTGAGCAGGCTGCTGCTGGAGACCCTGCGTGAGCTGGACCCGAAGTTCCCGCCCGCCGCCTATGACATCGAGGCGGAGCAGGTCAGGCTGCGCACCGCGGATCCGCTGGCCTAATCCAGGGGGCGCAGCACCCGGGGCAGCCAGTCGGCGACCGCGCGGTAGACACCCTCGACGTCGGCCTTGAGGTTGTGGTCCCCGGCCAGCGTGACCAACTCGCGGTGGTGGCCGGGCCCTGGCATGCCGAAGGGGTCCTTCTCGCCCTGCACGACCAGCGCGGGCACCTCGATGCCGTCCAGTTCGGGCATCCGGGACTTCTCCGGCTTGCCCGGCGGGTGCACCGGGAAGGCCAGGCACAGCACGGCCGCCGCCTGACCCGGCGTCGCGGTGCGGCAGGCCACCCTGGCCCCGGAGGACCGGCCGCCGAAGATCATCGGCAGGCCGTCGCACCAGCTGGTCGCGAGTTCGCCGACCACGGCCAGCCAGGCCGCGTCGAGTTGTTTGGCCGGGGCTGGCGCGCGGCGGCCGGCCACCCGGTAGGGCTGTTCGACCAGCACCACGTGCACCCCGGCCGCGGTGGCGGCCCTGGTCGCGGCGACCAGGTCGGGCGCGTCGATGCCGCCGCCCGCGCCGTGGCCGAGCAGCAGCGCGGCCCTGCCCTCGGTGGCGCAGTGCAGTTCGGCCCTGGCCGGGCCGTGTGGGGTGGCCAGTTCCATCCTGGTCATGGCAGCTCGAAGAGGGCCTGGCCGTCCTCGGCAGGCTGCTTCTTCTTCGCGGGCGCCTTGCGCTTGGGCGCGGGGTCGAGCTGGACCGAGCCGGGTTCGACCCGGTCCAGCAGCTCGGCGCTGTTGTTGCGGACGTTGTTGACCGCGGTGGACACCGGCCGCAGTTCCAGGGCCTCGATCAGCTCGGGCGCGGGCGGGGCGAGCAGGTCGGCGACCTCGCCGCGGTCCGGGTCCAGCCAGTCGGCCCACTTCTCCGGCGGCAGCAGCAGCGGCATCCGGTGGTGGATGCCGGCCAGTGGGCCGAAGGCGTCGGTGGTGAGCACCGCGCAGGTGACCAGCGGGGCCTCATCGGGCGCGCCCGGCCGGCGCCAGGTGGCCCACAGCGCGGCCATGGCCAGGCTGGAGCCGTCCGGGTTGGTCACGTAGAAGGGCTGCTTGGTGCCGCCCTCCTGCTGCCACTCGTACCAGCCGTCGGCGGGCATCAGGCAGCGGTAGTGCTTGACCGAGGTGCGGTAGGCGGGTTTCTCGGCCGCGGTCTCGGACCGGGCGTTGATCATCTTCGCCGCGATGCCGGGATCCTTGGCCCACTTGGGCACCAGCCCCCAGCGCATGACGCGCAGGGTGCGTTCGGTGGTGTCCGGATCGGGGTTGCCCTCGGCGTCGCGCGGGTGCCGCTGCACCACGGCGAGCACCGGTTTGGTCGGCGCCACGTTGTAGTCCGGCCCGTTGATCAGGCCGCCGGTCGCGTCCGCCGCGCCGAACTCCTCCACCAGCCGAGCCGGATCCTTCACCGCCGAGTACCGCCCGCACATGGTGCCTACGGTACGCCGCTGGACCGTCACTGCCTGGCGACGCCGGTGCGCCAGGCGGCCAGCAGCGGCAGTGCCAGCACGAACAGCAGGCCAAGGCCCAGCCGCACATTCCGGTCAGCCGGCACCCAGGCCGGGCCAGGCGCGTAGGCCGCGGCCGGAATGACCTGGGTCTGGTCCTCGTCGTACCAGGCGGAGGCCACCCGGCGGCGCTCCTCGGCGTCCGCGGGCAGCGGGTGCAGCGCGGTCTGCCGGATGATGCCGTTGTTGCCGGTGTTGTGCTGGGCGAGCAGCACCACCCCGATCGGCGCGGTGACCACGGCCAGCGCGATGAGCGCCTTGGCGGTCAGGGCCAGGCCGGGCCTGGTCACCAGCAGCGCGCCCACGGCCAGCAGCAACACCCCGAGCACCGCGGCCAGCACGATCAGCGGGGTGCTCACCAGCGTGCCGACCTCGCCGCCGCGCCGGGCGCCGGAGAGCAGCAGCGCGGTGGCCAGGCCGACCGGCGCGGTGACCAGCAGCGCCAGTGCGCCCAGGAACAGCCGGGAGTCGGCGGCGGCCGGGCGGCGCAGTCGCAGGCCGGCCAGCACCGGCAGGCCGAGGCCGAGCGCCAGCAACGCGATCTGCCCGAGTCCGGCCAGCCACGGATCGGTGTGCCAGGACACGGACAGTTCCTTGCCCGGCCCCAGCGGCAGGTTCACCCCGGGGTTGACGCCGGCCTGGAAGACCTTGTCCAGGATGCCGCCCAGTCCGGCCAGCGGCGGGGCGAGCGCGCCAAGCACGCCGAGTGCCCTGGCCTGCGCCGTCGCGCCGGAACGCAGCACCAGGACGAGCACGGTGCTGGCGGCGAGCAGGATCACCGCCATGCTCAGCAGGCCCGGCGGCAGGGCCGGGACCAGGAAGAGCAGGCCGGTCAACGGCAACAGCAGCAGGCCGGTGGCCGCGTGGGACTGGGCAGCGGAGACCGTGGGCACGCCCTCGGCGGCCACGATCTCGGCCGGATCGCCCAGCCTGGCCACCGCGGCGGCCAGATCGGGCTCGCCCTCGGCGATCAACGCTTCCAGGTGTTCGACCAGCTCGGCGCGCAGTTCGGCGCGGCGAGGCTGGGGCAGTGCGGCGGCGGCGCGGTCGAAGCGCGCCAGCCAGTTCTCGGCGATCGGATGGCTCAGGGCGTTCATTCGTCTCCCTCAAGAACTTGGTCCACCGCGGCGCGGAAACTGCGCCAGTGGCGGTGGAATCCCGCCAGTGCGGTCCGGCCCGGCCCGGTCAGCTCGTAGTAGCGACGCGGCGGACCCTGGTCCGAGGGCTGCCAGCTGGTCTCCAGCAGCCCGTCCTTCCGCAGCCGGGACAGCAGTGGGTAGATCGTGCCCTCGGTGGTGCCCAGGCCCTCAACCGCGGCCAGCTCGCGCACCAGGTCGAAGCCGTAGCGGGGACCCCTGGACAGCAGGGCCAGCACACAGTGCTCGATCACGCCCCTGCGGAGCTGGGCGAGCAACTGCGGATCTTGCGTCATGACCGCAAGGTACCTTGCTCAACAAGGTAGTGGCAAACCGGAACGAATCGAGGCTGTTCAGAGGCTGTTCAGCGGGATAGGGGACGATGTGCGGGTGAACGCCACCGTCAGCACTCCGTGGTCCGCACCGGTCGCCGAGGGTCCAGTGCGCGCGACCGTCCCGGTCCCCGGTTCGAAGTCGATCACCAACCGGGCCCTGGTCATCGCCGCGCTGGCCGAGGACGTCAGCACCCTGCACGCGCCACTGCGCAGCCGGGACACCCTGCTGATGGCCCAGGCCCTGCGCGCGCTGGGTACCGGGGTGGCCGACAACCCGGCCGACGGCTCCTGGACGATCACCCCCGCCCCCCTCTCCGGTCCGGCCGAGGTGGACTGCGGGCTGGCAGGCACGGTGATGCGCTTCCTGCCGCCGGTCTCGGCGCTGGCCGACGGTGAGATCCGCTTCGACGGCGACCCGCACGCCCGGCTGCGCCCAATGGGCACCGTGCTGGACGCGCTGCGCGCGCTCGGCGCGGAGATCACCGGCGACGCGCTGCCGTTCACCGTGCACGGGCAGGGCGGCCTGGGCGGTGGCGAGGTCACCATCGACGCCTCCGGCTCCTCCCAGTTCGTCTCCGGGCTGCTGCTCTCCGGCGCCCGCTACGACCGCGGCGTGATCGTCCGGCACGACGGCAAGCCGGTGCCCTCGCTGCCGCACATCGAGATGACCGTGGCGATGCTGCGGGCGGCCGGGGTCATCGTGGACACCGCCCAGGCCAATGTCTGGACCGTGCTGCCCGGCCCGATCGCCGCGCACGACGTGGTGATCGAGCCGGACCTGTCCAACGCCACCCCGTTCCTGGCCGCGGCCGCGGTCACCGGCGGCGAGGTCACCGTGCCGCACTGGCCCGCCGAGACCACCCAGGCCGGGGACGGCATCCGCGAACTGCTGACCCGGATGGGCTGCCAGGTCGAGCTGACCGCCGACGGCCTGACCGTGCGCGGACCGGACCGGCTGCGGGGCATCGACGCCGACCTGCGCGATGTCTCCGAGCTGACCCCGACCGTGGCCGCGCTGTGCGCGCTGGCCGAAGGGCCATCGCGGCTGCGCGGGGTGGCGCACATCCGCGGCCACGAGACCGACCGGCTGGCCGCGCTGCGCACCGAACTGGGCAACCTGGGCGCGGGGGTCGAGGAGACCGAGGACGGCCTGCGCATCCAGCCGCGCCCGCTCACCGGCGGCCCGTGGCAGGCCTACGCCGACCACCGGATGGCCACCGCGGGCGCCATCCTCGGCCTGCGGGTGCCAGACGTGGTGGTCGACGACATCCTCAGCACCACCAAGACCATCCCGGACTTCCGCGGGATGTGGACCGCCATGCTCGGCCAGCCGGTCGGGGTCGCCGGGTGATCGGGGTTCCGCGGTGAAGCAAGGCTGGCGCAACCTGGACGAGTCCGATGTGCGGGTGCGCCCCACCAAGGGCACCCGGCCGCGCAGCAAGCAGCGACCCAAGCACGCCGACGCCGAGCAGGCCATGGTGATCACCGTGGACCGTGGCCGGTGGACCTGCGCGGTCGGCGACGACCCGGACCGCAAGGTCACCGCGATGCGCGCCCGCGAACTGGGCCGCACGCCGATCGTGGTCGGCGACCGGGTCGACCTGGTCGGCGACATCTCGGGGCAGACCGACACCCTGGCCAGGATCGTGCGGGTGGCCGAGCGCAGCAGCGTGCTGCGCCGCACCGCCGATGACACCGACGCGTTCGAGCGGGTGGTGGTGGCCAACGCGAGTCAGCTGGTGATCGTGGTCGCGCTGGCCGATCCGCCGCCCCGGCCGGGCTTCATCGACCGCTGCCTGGTCGCGGCCTACGCTGGTGGCCTGGCCCCGGTGTTGTGCCTGACCAAGGCCGACCTGGCCGGCGCGGAGACCCTGCTCGCCGCCTACTCCGGCCTGGACTTCAACGTGGTGGTGACCCGCTTCGACGAGGAGCCCGCCGAACTGCGCAGGCTGCTGTCCGGGCAGGTCTCCGCGCTGGTCGGACACTCCGGCGTGGGCAAGTCCACCCTGGTCAACAAGCTGCTGCCGGGCGTGGACCGGGCCACCGGCGCGGTCAGCGGGGTGGGCAAGGGCAGGCACACCTCCACCTCCACGCTGGCCCTGCCACTGCCGGTGGAGGTGGGCGGCTGGGTGATCGACACCCCCGGCATCCGCTCCTTCGGCCTGGCGCACGTGAAGCCGGACGACCTGGTCAAGCACTTCGACGACCTGGCCGAGACCGCCGAGGAATGCCCGGTCAACTGCGGCCACCTCGGCCCGCCGGCCGACCCGGACTGCGCGCTGGAGACCCTGCTCGCCAAGGGCGGCCCGACCGCGGACCGGATCATCTCGCTGCGCAGGCTGCTCGTTTCCCGCTCCGGCAAGGAAGAGCTGATCGACTGAGGGGGCTCTCAGAAACCCGGGCATACCGGGCCGGGCGCGCGTACGGTGGCGGACACGACGTCGACGGTGACCACTGGGGGAGGCCGGACGTCGTGATGCGCATTCACTGGGGGACACCTTGCGTAGAACGCTGCCCGCTGTCTCGGGCCTGGTGCTGCTGACCGCTCTGGCCGCCTGCACCTCCGGCACCACCACACCACCACCGGCGCCGGCGCCGTCCAGCACCACGGCGGCCACCTCCGCCGCGCCGCCGGTGGCCAAGCCCGCCGACGCCACCGCGCTGGCCACCGCCATCACCACCGCGATCCGCGGCAAGAAGACCGCCGCCGCGGGCACCACCGTGGACACCCAGATCGTGAACGCCCCGACCAAGGCGACCGCGGCGGTGCGCTTCGAGGACGAGCAGGTCTCGTTCACGGTGACCGGCGAGAACCCCAAGCGCGCCGAGGTCGCCCTCAGCGCGGTGGTGCTGGGTGAGACCACCTACGCCAAGAACCAGGAGTCGGCCAAGAAGGATCCGGCCAAGCCGTGGCGGCTGCTCAGCGAGAAGTCCAGCCGGGACCGCCAGACCAGTGGCGAACTGCTTGAGGTGAGCAGCCTGGCCGACACCGCGCTGCCCAGCAGGCAGCTGGCCTGGTTCCGCCAGGGCGGCAAGCTGGAGGCCACCGCCGAGGAAACCGTCGACGGCACCGCCACCACCCGGTACACGGTCACCATCGACCTGGCCAAGGTCGCCGCGGCCACCACCGACATCCAGCAGCAGGTCCAGCTGGAGTCCGACGTGAAGTCCGGCGTCACCAGCATCAAGCACGAGATCTGGCTGACCGCGGACAACCTGCCGCTGCGCTGGCAGCGCACCAGGCCCACGCCCGGTGGCGGCAAGCCCACCGTCGGGGACACCCGGTTCACCGACTGGGGCAAGCCGGCCGAGATCGCCGCGCCGCCCGCCGCGCAGATTCAGAAGTGACCCGATCCCCCAGCTAACCGGCCCGCGTTCGCCGCGGCTAGTGCGGCGACAGCGAGGCGTCAGCGGGTTTGTTTAGGTTCTTATCCAGGGGGGAACACCAGCAGGCTCGCCGGCCTTGACCGGTCGGCTGCTGGGGGGAGGGCAGCGGTACGACGCCTGCGGCGACCAGGGGGGACGTCGTGGCGTCGTACTGCGAGCCCGGGGTTGTCTTCAGGGGGATTCCACAGGGGGGATCTCTCGCCCAGCGCGAGGAAACATCATGCGTCGACTGCTGCTCGCCACCGTGAGCGCACTGCTCCTGACCGGTTGCGCGAGCACCCCGGCCGCCCCGGTGGTGCCTGAGCTGCCCAAGTTCGGCAATCCGGCGGAGTTCATCAGCAAGGTCAGCGCCGCGATGCAGGAGAAGAAGACGGCCAGTCTCTCCGGCGCGATCACCGACCCGGACAGCGAGTACGCGCACTCCGTCCGTCCTCGGATGCTGCTCCGCCACGAGCCAGGCGACCGGTTGTCCACCCTTTACGACGACACGGCCACCAGCAGCAACCCCATGATCATCGTCAGCGTGCCAGAGGGAACCTACGCCAAATCCAAGGGCTCCGAGGAGGACCACCCTGGCAAGCCGTGGAAGCGGATCCGCGTTGATGACGACCCGGAACTCGAGTACATCTCCAAGGTCATCAAGGGCGGGGTGACCTGGCTGGCCGAGCCGAGCAGGCACATCGGCCTGCTGGCTCAGGCCAAGCTGGACAGCGCGACCCAGGACGAACTGAACAACATCAAGGCAGTCAAGTACGTCTTCTTCGTCTACCTGGACAAGGCCGTCACCGCCGACATCGACAAGGCGACGAAGGACTGGCTGAAGAAGCGGATCGCCGCGGGCCGGACCTTTACCCAGCACGAGATCTGGCTCAGCGCGGACAATCTGCCGCTGCGCTGGTCGACGCTGGAGCAGCGCCCCAACGGCCAGCCCGCCAGCACCGACATGGTCTACCAGGACTGGGGAAAGCCGGTCGAGATCGCCGCGCCGCCCGCCAAACAGGTCCGCTGACCCGGTTCACGGAAACAACAAAGGGAAACATCATGCGCCGACCCCTGCTCGCCACGACCAGCGTCCTGCTGCTGACCGCGCTGGGCGCCTGCTCCGGCGGCGCCGCACCGTCCACCGCTCCCCCGCCCACCTCTTCGGCGGCGACCTCCGCCGCAGCGGCCAAGCTGACCAGCGCCACCGAGTTCGTCACCGCGGTCAACGCGGCCATGCTGGCGAAGAAGACGGTCCACCTGAGCACCGCCGCCGCCGATTCGCGCAAGCCCGGCGAGGCCGCCACGACCAAGAGCCAGCTCCGGTTCGAGGAGGGGGGCAAGGTCTCCTCGCTGATGGTCGCCGAGGGCGGCGCGGACAAGACCACTGTCCTGCAGCTGCCCACGGAGGCCTACCTGCAGACCGCGGAGAACGAGAAGGAGACCCCCGGCAAGCCGTGGCGGCAGGTCAAGCCCGGCGGCGACGACCTCTTCTCGAAGGTGATGACGCCGCTGGTGGTGCGTATGACCGAGGCGAGTGACCCGAGCCGGGGCAGCGTGCACTTCGGCACTGCCGGGCAGTTCGACGCCCCGGTCACCGAGCAGGTCGACGGCGTGGCCGCGACCAGGTACACTATCACCGTCGACTACGCCAAGGTCGCGGCGGCCGCGACCGACAAGCTGGTCAAGGGCAACTTCGAGTCGAAGATCAAGCTCAACCGCAGTGCGCTCAAGCACGAGATCTGGCTGGACGCGAACAACCTGCCGCTGCGCTGGCGGGCCACCGAATCCGGCAAGGTCGAGTTCACCACCACGGTGGACGCCAAGTTCCAGGACTGGGGCAAGCCGGTGGAGATCGCCGCGCCGCCGGCCGCGCAGGTCGGCCAGCCCAGCTGAACCAACGGAAAACGGCCCCGCCGCGAGTGGATCGCGGCGGGGCCGTTTCGCGTGGTGCCAGGAACCTCAGCCCATGTGCGGGTAGCCGGTCGAGGTCGGCGGCACGAAGGTCTCCTTGATGGAGCGCGGGCTGGTCCAGCGCAGCAGGTTCAGCACCGAACCGGCCTTGTCGTTGGTGCCAGAGCCGCGGCTGCCGCCGAAGGGCTGCTGACCGACGACCGCGCCGGTCGGCTTGTCGTTGACGTAGAAGTTGCCAGCGCTGAAGCGCAGCGCCTGGTGCGCCTGCTCGATCGCGACCCGGTCGGTGGCGAAGATCGCGCCGGTGAGCGCGTACGGGGTGCTGTTGTCGGCGAGTTCGAGCACCTTGGCGTAGTCGGCGTCCTCGTAGACGTGCACCGCGATGATCGGCCCGAAGTACTCGGTGGTGAACACCTCGTTGAGCGGATCGGTGCCCACCAGCACGGTCGGCTGCACGAAGTAGCCCACCGAGTCATCGCAGGTGCCACCGGCGAGGACCTCGATGCTCGGGTCAGCTGCGGCCTTGGTCAGCGCGGCCTTGTGCTTGGCGAAGGCGCGGGCGTCGATCACCGCGCCGCCGAAGAAGCCGAAGTCGGTGACGTCGCCGTAGCTGATCTGCTTGGTCAGGTCGGCGATCTGCTCGCGCAGGCCGTTGTCCCACAGCGAACGCGGCAGGTAGGCGCGGCTGGCCGCCGAGCACTTCTGACCCTGGTACTCGAACGCGCCGCGGACCACGCCCACGGCCACCGCGGCCGGGTCGGCCGAGGGGTGCGCGACGATGAAGTCCTTGCCGCCGGTCTCACCGACCAGGCGCGGGTAGCTGCGGTAGTTGTCCAGGTTGCCCGCGATGTTCTTCCACAGCGCCTTGAAGGTCGCGGTGGAGCCGGTGAAGTGCAGCCCGGCCAGCTCGGGGTCGGTCAGCGCGACCTCGCTCACCGCGTGCCCGTCGCCGGTGACCAGGTTGATCACGCCGGCGGGCAGGCCCGCGGCCTCCAGCAGCCGCATGGTGTGGTGCGCGGCCAGCTGCTGGGTCGGCGAGGGCTTCCACACCACGGTGTTGCCCATCAGCGCCGGGGACAGCGGCAGGTTGCCCGCGATGGCGGTGAAGTTGAACGGGGTGATGGCCACCGTGAAGCCGTCCAGCGGCCGGTGGTCGAACCGGTTCCACATGCCCGGCGCGGAGATCGGCTGCTCGGCGATGAGCTGGCGGCCGAACTGCACGTTGAAGCGCAGGAAGTCGATGAACTCGCAGGCGGCGTCGATCTCGGCCTGCTGGGCCGACTTGGACTGGCCCAGCATGGTGGCCGCGTTGATCGTGTCCCGCCACGGTCCGGCCAGCAGGTCGGCGGCCCGCAGCAGCACCGCGGCCCGCTCGTCGAAGGGCAGGTCCCGCCAGGCCGGGGCGGCGTCCTTGGCCGCGGCGACAGCCTGCGCGACATCGTCGTTGGTGGCCTGGCCGGTCACGCCCAGCACGTGCTGGTGGTCGTGCGGCTGGACCACGTTGATCCGGTCGCCACCGGCCATCCGCTGCTGACCGCCGATGGTCATGGTCAGCTCAAGCTGCTCGGCCTCCAGCTCGGCGATCCGCCGCTGGAGCGAGGCCCGCTCGGGAGAGCCGGGCGCGTAGCCGCGCACGGGCTCGTTGACCGGGGCCGGGACGGACGTGATGGCGTCCATGGTGAGGCGCCTCCTTGCGCGAGACATGGGACGGGTCGGTACGGCCCATCCTCGCATCCGTACCGGCAGGTAGCCGACCAGCGCGCAGTGAGATTGGCCGCCCGGCTACATCAGCTCCAGCAGGAACGGCAGCTCCTGGGTGGCGTACCACTGCAACTCGTGGTCCTCGGCCTCGCCGAGCAGGAACTCGGCGTCCGGATCACCCAGATCGGCCGCGTCCACCACCCCGGAGGCGTCCCGGACCGCGTCCTCGGCGTCCGGACCGTCCACGTGCACCGCGGCCACCGCCGAGAGCGGCACCACGCCGGGCAGCTTCACCACCGCGTAGTCCAGGTCGGGCCGCAGTGTGACGCCCTCGATGTCGGCGGAGATCACCGCGCGGCGCAGCGGCGGCTTGTCCCCGTTCTCCAACTCGGCCGCGATCAGGCGCAGCGAGGCGCGGGAGGCCTCGGTCATCGCCGCGTACTCCAGCTCCTCGGTGTCCCCGGCCGCGTAGGACTCCCGCAGCATCGGGGTGAGCGCGAAGGCCGTGCCGCCGATCGCGGTGAACTCGCCGCTGTCGACCAGCTTGCGCAACATCGGCACTGTCGCCGGAAGATAGACCCTCATGCCGAGACCGCTCCCACAAGTTCCTCCAAGGACTCCTCGACCATGCTGGCGAGCACGTCCACATCCGACATGGCGTCCCGGTCGGCGTTGAGTCCGAAGTAGACACCGCCGTCGTAGGAGGTGACCCCGATGGACAGTGCCTGGTTCATCGCCAACGGGACGACCGGGAACATCTCCATCATCCTCGCTCCAGCGGCGTAGAGCGGTAACTGCGGCCCCGGCACGTTGGTGACCACCAGGTTGAAGATCCGCCGGGAGAAGGAACTGGCCGCGCGGGCGCCCAGCGCGTGCAGGGTGGGCGGGGCGAACCCGGACAGCCGGACGATCGCGTCGGCGGCCACGGACTGGCCGGATTCCTGGTGCGCGCGCATGGCGTGGCTGACGTGGTGCAGCCGGACCACCGCGTTCGGCTCGCCCACCGGCAGGTCCACCAGGTACGAGGAGACCGCGTTGCCGCCCACGCTGCTGCCCGCGCCGTTGACGCCGCCCTCGGTCTCCCGGACCGAGAGCGGGACCATGGCCCGGATGGTGGTCGAGGAGGTCACCGCCTCGCCGCGGGAGAGCAGCCAGGTGCGCAGCGCGCCGGTGAGCACGGTGAGGATCACGTCGTTGACCGTGCCGCCGTGGCGGCGCCGGACCGCGCGGTAGTCCTCCAGCTGGGTGCGGGCCACCGCGTACCGGCGCTGGGTGCCGATCCGGGCGTTGAGCGGGCTGCCAGGGGCGGGCCGGTAGGCGGTGCCGACCGCGGAGGCCAGGCCGCCGACCGCGTCGGTGACCTTGCGCACGGTGGCCGCGGCGTCCAGCGCGGCCGCCCGCATGTTCTCCACCAATTCGCCGGGGCGCTGCACGATCTCGGCCATCGCGTCCAGCACCAGCTGGGCGGTGCTCGGCTCGGGCTGCGGCATCCACAGCTCCTCGCCCGCCTGCCGGGGCGAGGGCGAGACGTCCAGGATCACCTGGGTCAGGTCGATCGCGGCCGCGCCGTCGACCATGGCCTGGTGCGTCTTGGTGATCACCGCGGCCCGGTTCTTGGCCAGGCCCTCGACCAGGTAGACCTCCCACAGCGGGCGGGTGTGGTCCAGCGGCCGGGACATCAGCCGGGCGACCAGCTCGTGCAGCTGGGCCTCGCTGCCCGGTTTGGGCAGGGCCGATCGGCGCACGTGGTAGGTGATGTCGAATTCCGGGTCGTCGGTCCACACCGGACGGGCCAGCCTGCCCGGCACCTGGGTGACCCGCTGCCGGTACCGCGGCACCAGGCCGAGCCGCTGCTCGATCAGACCGACCAGCCGGTCGTAGTCGAAGCCCGAACGGGGGCGGCGGAAGACCGCGACACCACCGACGTGCATGGGCGTCGTCGAGTCCTCCAGGTAGAGGAAGGACGCGTCCAGGGCAGACAACCGGTCCGGCATGTCAGCGATCCTGGCACACCAACGGGCGGGTGCGGACCGGTGATCGGATCTGCTGAACGCGTAACCTGTGCCTTCGTGCAGGAAGCTGTGTCCCCGAAAGATCGGTTCGTCACCGTCTACGGCCGCAAGCCGGTGCTGGAGGCCCTGGCCGACGACCGGCTCGAGGTCGACAAGGTCATGCTCGCCGACAACGCCCGCGGCCCGGCCGCCCAGGAGATCCTCAACGCCGCGGCCCGGCGCGGGGTGCCGGTGCAGCGGGCCAGCGGGCAGCGGGTCAAGGTGCTGGCGGGCAACGGCAAGCAGGACCAGGGCGTGCTGGCCGATGTGGTGGCCACCCGGATGCGCACGCTGACCTCGGCGCTGAGCACCGGCAGGCTGCCCGACTCGGTGCTGCTGCTGGACGGGATCACCACCCCGGCGAACGTGGGCATGATCCTGCGCGCGGCGACCGCGGCAGGCATCGGCGGCATTGTGGTACCGCGCCGGGGCGTGGCCAGCATTGACCCGCTGGTGGTCAAGGCATCGGCCGGAGTGGCCTTCCACGCGCCGATCCTCAAGGCGGTCACCGCGGGCGAGGCAGCCGGTGACCTGCGCTCGGCCGGGTACCGGCTCTTCGGCATGGACGCCGGGGCCAGGGACACCCTGTTCACCGCGAACTTCCCGCGCCGGGTCGCCTTCGTCATGGGCGGGGAGACCGCCGGCCTGTCCCCGGAGGTCGCCAAGCAGGTGCACGGCTGGGTGTCGATCCCGATGGCGGGCGGGGTGGAATCGCTCAACGTGGCCACCGCGGCGGCGGTGCTGTGTTTCGAGCTGGTCAGACGGGGATCTCACTGAACCTCGCCTACCGTGGGAGGCGTGCGTGCGAGCCGTGAACTGCTGACCGCCCTGGTACCGCTGGCGGTGGCCGGTGTGGTCCTCGCGGGATGCATGAACGTCATCCCTGGCACTGCCGAGCTGCCGGACAACATGGCGCTGGGCTCCACCAGGAGCACCGGCACCGTGCCGCCGGACACCGCGCCGCCGGGTTCGGTCTCCCCGCAGACGCTGAGTTCGGTCCCGCTGGTGACCGGGGTGGTGGCGGATGAGTGCCTGCTCAGCGCCGAGGAATTCACCGCCATGATCGACAAGCCGACCCGGACCGGCCGCAACGCCCTGATCGAGCTGGAGGGCCAGGGCCCGGCGCGCAGCTGCTACTACGACGCCGCCGACGGCGACCGGTACAGCGGCTGGATCAACATCTACGGCTCGGCCGGCCCCAGCACCCCGGACCTGATCACCCGGATCAACCAGAACGTGCTGATCAGCCGCAAGCTGGAGGGCGTGGGCCTGTCCGCCGTCTACCACCCGGCCGCGCAGATCGTCGACGGCGGCACGATCTACGTGGCCACCCAGAAGTACCTGGTGGAGATCAGGCTGAAGACGGTGATCGCGGACGACCAGAAGCTGGTGGACGCGGCCAAAGCGGCCCTGGCCCGGCTACCCGCCTAGCTTGCGCTCGAACAGCGTCTCCAGCTCCTCGACCGTGCGGGCCACGCTGGTGTGGTGCACGCCGACCATCCCGGTGGCCGCGGCCGCCCGGACGTTGCCCGGCAGATCGTCGACGAACACGCACTGGCCGGGTGCCAGCCCCAGCCGGTCCGCGGTCAGCAGGTAGACCCGCTCGTCGGGTTTGGCGATGCCCACCTCGCCGGAGAGCACCATGGTGTCGAACAGCGCGCCGAACGGACTGTCCGGATCCGGCCCCGGCCCCTCGGCGTTGGACAGCAGCGCGGTGCGCAGTCCGGCGGCCCTGGCCCGGCGGAGCACCCCGAGCAACGGCGGCTCGGCCGCGGCGGGGTCATCGCCCCAGTCGGTGAGCACGCCGCCGTAGTCGACCAGCAGTGCGACAAGGTCCACGGCACCAGCTTAGGTCGATCACCTCATCGGGTGCCCGGGGTATCAGCGAGGTCGCTCGCGGCTCTGTTCGGCATGCGCTGTGAGGAACTGCCCCGCCCCCGCCTGCACAAGCTGAGCATGATCATCCCGATCCCACGCGCCCACGACCCGGCCCAGCTCACCCTGGACCTGTGGCGCAAGACGTCGGCTCCGCCCCCGGATCCGCGGCGGGAGATGGTCTGGCGGTTGTTCGTGGTCGCGCTGGAGGTGCTGGGCGGGCACCGGCCGCTGTGGCAGTTGCGCCCGCTGGTCAGCCGGCGGGTGTTCGAGTCGTTCCTGGCCCGGCGGCCGGGCGGGCCGGTGAGTTACCGGCTGCGCACGGTGCACGTGCACTCGCCGAAGTGGCGGGTCATCGAGGCCAACGGCACGGCCACCCGCGGCGGCCGGGTGCGGGCGATCGCGGGGCGGCTGGAGTGCCGGGACGAGGACTGGGTGGCCACGGCCCTGGCGTTGCTGTGAGCCGGGCCCCGGTATGACGAACGCGGCGCCCGGTCCATGGTGGACCGAGCGCCGCGTTCAGGCGCCCTGGATCAGCGGCGGCGCTTCTTGTTGGCGGCGCGGGCGGCGGCGCGGCGTTCGCGGCGGGTGCCGCCGGCCTCGTCGTCCTCGGCGTCGCCGTGGGACTCCACGCCACCGTCCTCGGTCGGACCCGAGTAGGTCAGGTGCTGCTGGCCCGGACCGCCGAGACCCTTGCCTCGCAGGGCGGGCGGGATCTGGGTGCCGGCGTCCAGCTGGCTCATGGCCGGGCCCGCGGGGGCCTCCATGGGCTGGATGATCGGCAGGATGGTGGTTGGTGGACCGTTGTCGATCTCCGGCTCCGGCTCGGGCTCGGGCGCGTCCTCCGGCTCCACCGCCTCGACCTGCAGGTTGAACAGGAAGCCGACCGACTCCTCCTTCAACGCCTCCAGCATGGCGTTGAACATGTCGAAGCCCTCGCGCTGGTACTCGATCAGCGGGTCGCGCTGGGCCATCGCGCGCAGGCCGATGCCCTCCTTGAGGTAGTCCATCTCGTAGAGGTGCTCGCGCCACTTGCGGTCCAGCACGGAGAGCAGCACCCGGCGTTCCAGCTCGCGCATGGCGCCCTCGCCGACCCGGCTGTCGATCTCGGCCTCGCGGTCCCGGTAGGCCTGGACGATGTCGTCGACGACAAGCTGGGTCAGCTTCTCCTTGTCGACGTCCTCCTCCTCTTCCAGGATCTTCTTCCAGTCCAGCGTGATCGGGTACAGGGTGCGCAGCGCGGTCCAGAGCTGCTCAAGGTCCCAGTCCTCGGAGTAGCCGCCCGCGGTGGCGCCCTCGACGTAGGCGGTGGCCGTGTCGGTGATCATGTTCGAGATCTGCTCCTGGAGGTCCTCGCCCTCCAGCACCCGGCGGCGCTCGGCGTAGATCACCGTGCGCTGCTTGTTCATGACCTCGTCGTACTTGAGGACGTTCTTGCGGATCTCGAAGTTCTGCTGCTCGACCTGGGTCTGCGCGCTCTGGATGGCCTTGCTGACCATCTTGGCCTCGATCGGCACGTCCTCCGGCACCTTCAGCCGGGTCATCACCATCTCGACCATGCTGGCGTTGAACCGCCGCATCAGCTCATCGCCGAGGGAGAGGTAGAACCGGGACTCGCCGGGGTCGCCCTGCCGGCCGGAGCGGCCACGCAGCTGGTTGTCGATCCGGCGGGACTCGTGCCGCTCGGTGCCCAGCACGTACAGGCCACCGGCGTCGATGACCTCCTCGGCCTCGGCCTTGACCGCGGCCTTGGCCTCCTCGACGGCCTTCGGGTAGAGCTTGTCGTACTCCTCGGCGGTGGTCACCGGGTCCAGGCCGCGGGCGCGCAGCTCCATGTCGGCCATGAACTCGGGGTTGCCGCCGAGCATGATGTCGGTGCCCCGGCCCGCCATGTTGGTGGCCACCGTGACCGCGCCCTTGTGACCGGCCAGCGCGATGATCGCCGCTTCCCGCTCGTGGTGCTTGGCGTTGAGCACCTCGTGCGGGATGCCCTTCTTCACCAGCAGCTTGGACAGGTACTCCGAGCGCTCCACGCTGGTGGTGCCGACCAGCACCGGCTGGCCGTTCTCGTGCCGCTCGGCGATGTCCTCGGCGACCGCCTCGAACTTGGCGGGCTCGGTCTTGTAGATCAGGTCGCCCTGGTCCTTGCGCTGCATCGGCCGGTTGGTCGGGATGGGCACCACGCCGAGCTTGTAGATCTGGTGCAGCTCGGCCGCTTCGGTCTGCGCGGTGCCGGTCATGCCGGAGAGCTTGTCGTAGAGCCGGAAGTAGTTCTGCAGGGTGATCGTGGCCAGGGTCTGGTTCTCGGCCTTGATCTCCACCTTCTCCTTGGCCTCGATGGCCTGGTGCATGCCCTCGTTGTAGCGACGGCCCGCTAGCACGCGGCCGGTGAACTCATCGACGATGAGCACCTCGCCGTCGCGGACGATGTAGTCCTTGTCCCGGAGGAACAGCTCCTTGGCCTTGATCGCGTTGTTGAGGTAGCCCACCAGCGGGGTGTTGGCCGCCTCGTACAGGTTCTCGATGCCGAGCTGGTCCTCGACGAAGGTGACGCCCTCCTCCGAGACGCCGACGGTGCGCTTGCGCTCGTCGACCTCGTAGTGGGTGTCCTTCTTCATCAGCGGGATGATCCGGGCGAACTCCTGGTACCAGCGCGAGGACTGGTCGGCCGGACCCGAGATGATCAGCGGCGTCCTGGCCTCGTCGACCAGGATCGAGTCCACCTCGTCGACGATGGCGTAGTTGTGGCCGCGCTGGACACACTCGTCCAGGCTCCAGGCCATGTTGTCGCGCAGGTAGTCGAAGCCGAACTCGTTGTTCGTGCCGTAGGTGATGTCCGCGTGGTAGGCGGTGCGGCGCTGGTCCGGGGTCATCGAGGACAGGATCGCCCCGACCTCCAGGCCCAGGAAGCGGTGCACCCGGCCCATCCACTCCGCGTCGCGCTTGGCCAGGTAGTCGTTGACCGTGACCACGTGCACGCCGTCACCGGAGAGCGCGTTGAGGTAGGCGGGCGGCACACAGGTCAGGGTCTTGCCCTCACCGGTCTTCATCTCCGAGATCTGGCCGAGGTGCAGCGCGGCGCCGCCCATGAGCTGGACGGTGTAGTGCCGCTGGCCGAGCACCCGCTTCGCTGCTTCCCTGGCGACCGCGAAGGCCTCCGGGAGCAGCTGGTCCAGTGTCTCGCCGTCGGTGTACCGCTTCTTGAACTCCTCGGTTTTCCCGCGCAGCTCAGCGTCGGACAACTCGACCACATCGTCCTCAAGGGAGTCGATGTGCGTCGCGATCGAGCGGAGTCGCTTGAGCGTCTTGCCTTCTCCGGCGCGGAGCAGTCGGGACAGGACCATCCGAGGTCGACCTCACTAGCTGATCGGATGCGCCCCTGGACAGGACGCCTTGACGTCATCGTAGGCAACCAGCCAACACCGGCTGCCATGAACTCCAGAAAACCAGAAACCCGGCAGCCTGCCCAGAGTGCGGCAATACGGTGTTCGACAACCTCCGCCCGGGGGTGGACAGCGGACGGCCCCCGTGCGGCATTCAGCCGAACGGGGGCCATCGGATGGCTAGGGGTAGGTCGTGTCCTCCGGGTCGCGTTGGCGAGAGTCGTGATCGGATCGGTCGCTGGTGGTGCGGCCGGGACGCCCTCATACCGGGCGTATTCGGGTGTTCCGGCCGTGCCGCCAGCGGCCGATATGGCGCGGCTATCGCTGGCGTGACCCGGTGGACAGGACCTGGGGAGGGAGGTCAGGCGAGGCGGATGACGCCGTAGTCGAAGCCGCGACGGCGGTAGACGACGCTGGGTCGTCCGCTGTCGGCGCAGGCGAACAGGTAGAAGTCGTGTCCGACCAGTTCCATCTCATAGAGGGCCTGGTCAACAGTCATGGGCTTGGCCGGGTGCTCCTTCTCCCTGACCACTCGGCCAGGCAGGTAGTCCTCGTACTGGTCGCTGTCCCAGCGCTGTTCAGGCACCTGGGCGTCACCGGAGGGGAGGTCGGTGGCTTCGAGCAGCGCGGTCCGAGACCGCTGCGGCTGGCCGTTTCCGGCGGAGTGGTCGATCTCGTGCACGAGGTTGGCGGCGGTGGCCGCGGTCGCCTCGGCAACGGACTTCGGGGCATGCCGGCCGTGGTGCACACGGCGTCGGTCATGCGCCTTGCGGAGTCGGCCCTCCAGCTTGCTGACGGCCGCGTCGAGGGCGGCGTAGAAGTCGCCTGCGCATGCTTCGGCCCGGATGACGGGGCCTCGACCCTTTCCGGTAATCTCCACTCGCTGGCAGTTCTTCATCTGCCTGCGGTTGGGTTCGTGGAAGAGTTCGACGTCGAAGCTGATGACTTTCCTGTCGTAACGTCCAAGTCGGGAGAGCTTGTCGGTGACGTGCTCCCGGTAGTGATCAGGCACCTCGACGTTACGGCCCTTGACGACGATGTCCATACACGACCTCCCTTGCGTCGCGCGGTGTTGCCAGAAAAGTGGTCATTGCGGCGCCGATAACTGACGGAGGTAGTCAGCTCCCTGCCGGCGCCAGGTCCATGGGCTGTTCGCCTCCTCCCCAAAGCCCGGAGTCGCTGATAGCGGAGCACGTTAGCCCGGCTTCTCCGAAGGCAACAGCCCCCTGTACGGAGGACGTCAATCCCCCGCACGCCGTGACTGTGCGCGACCGAACAGGGGCCAGAGCTGGCCTGCGGCTCTCCTCGAAGATCACCCAAGTGATCGTCAAACCCTCCTCACCATCACTCGATCGGGGGATGGGATTGCAGACCGTTGTCTGAAGTCCCGATACTCCGAACGGGGGTTTGCGCGGGCTCATACTCGGCGAACGGCCCACGCCGTCCAGACGTTCCCCGACCCGCCGACCTGCGGGTTTTTCTCAGGGTTTTCTTGGTGTCCAGCTCTGGTTCAAGCCGTCCGGCCGGTCCGGTCAGGGCCAGCATCCCGATCACCCGCAGCCCCGCGGCGCGCAGCACCGAGCTGCAGACGGCCGCGGTGGCGCCGGTGGTGACAACGTCGTCAACCAGCAGCACCGGCGTGCCCGGCGGCAGCCGCCATCGCCCGCTCAGGTGTACCCGGCCCCCCAGGTTGGCCAACCTCTCGCCGGGGCCGAGCCCAACAGAGTCTGTGGCCGTTCTGTCGAGCCCCAGGATGGGGATGCTGCTCGCTCGTTCGAGGTGCGTGGCAATGCTCGCGGTGAGCCTGAGCGTGTGCGAGCCACCCCTGGCACGGGCCGCCGGGCGCCGGGAGGGTGCGGGCACCAGCCACCAGCGCCCCGCCGGATCCGGACTGCCGCGGGGTAGCCGGGGGATCGCGGCGGCCAGCGCCCGGCCGAGTCCGGCGGCCAGATCACGGCGGCGGCGTTCCTTGTAGGCCAGCACGGTTGCCCGCGCCGCCCCGGAATATTCCGTCAGCACGTGCACCGGCGGCAGCCTGGGCAAACCGAGCCGGACCCGGTAGAGAGAGTCGAAGCGGGCGCGGCACGGCACGCACCAGGGCGTGCCTGCCCGGGAGCAGCCGGCGCACAGCCGTGGGAGCAGGAGGTCGAGCAGGGCGGTCAGCACCCGTTCAGCCTGCCGCGGATCGGCGGCTCACCCCAGCCGGCCATCCACAGGCCCCGAGTTGTGCACAGATCTCCGGACAGCACCCCGGGTTGTCCACAAAAGCCAGGTCAGCCGGGATAGAACGGAACCACGCCCGAGGGCAGCGTCGGGGAGACCTGGTTCCACAGCTCCTCCGGGCCCTGGGTGGTCCAGAGCCCGCGCCGGTCCGCGACCAGGATGGCCCGGCCGGGGGCCGCGGTGATCGCGGTGAACTCGGGCGAGAGGTTGGTGGACTGGAACCGCTGCCAGCTCTGCCCGTCCGCCTGCACCCGGACGACCTGGCCGGAGGAGCCCGCGGTGGCCACCACCAGCTGGTCGGACTGCGCCCAGTCCACCCCGATCACGGTGGCCAGCGCCCCGGCCGCGAGCTGGCGCACCGAGCGGATGCTGGCCGCCTCGCCGCCCTCCCGGACCACCGAGCCGACCATCAGCTTGCCGCCGACCACCGCCGCGATCCGGATGCCGTCCCTGGACAGCCGCAGGTCGGTGATGGGCTCGCCGAGTTTGGCCAGCTCCTCCGCGTTGACCCGCAGTGCCTTCCAGGCGCCGCCCTGCTCCACCACCTGCATGACCATGCTGTGATCGGCCACCGTCCACAGTTCGGCCCCGTCCGGCCGCCAGGTCGGCCGGGACAGCTCGTCCGCGGCCAGGTTCACCAGCTTCAGGTTGCCCGGCGGGCCCACCCGCAGCGTCACCTTGCTGCCCGAGCGGGACACCACCGCGATCCGGTCACCCTTGATCGACTGGGCCGCGGTCACCACGGACAGCGCGCCGTCGCCCGCCTGCCCTGGGAAGGGCTCCCCGCCGGGCAGGTACCGGAGCACGCCGTTGACCACGGCCAGGTCCTTGGCCTCGGGGCTGAGCGCGAAGGTGTTCTCGTACCGGGACACATCGCCCGGCCGCCACTCGTGCTTCTCCGGGAACATCGGCACGCCGTCGGTCTTGAGCCGGATCCGGCTGTTGGACACCGCCTGCAGCGAGATCACCACCTGCGCGGCCACCAGCTGCCGGTCCTCCTTGGACAGCTCGTTGAGCCCGGAGAGGTTGACCTCCATCGCGCCGGTGTTGTCCTCGGTGACGTTGGTGACCAGGTTCGCCCCGCCGGGCAGCGCGGTGCGCACCGCGTTGCGCAGGGCGGCGGCCGGCCCGAGGATGAGCAGCTCCATCGTGCGCTGCGGCATGGAACTGTTGGGGCGCAACGGGATGTACCGGGTGTCCCGGACGATCGCGGGCCCGCCGGGGTCGAGGAAGGCCAGCCGGACCTGCTTGTAGTTGGCGTCCAGGTCCTCGCGGGCGACCAGGATCTCCGCGGGCGGCTCCTGGATCCGCCACTGGCCGTCCTTCTGCTTGGCCACCTTCACGGTCAGTTCGAGGTCGAGCGAGTCGGCGTTGGCGGTGAACACGCTGTCGGTGCCGAGCTGGCCGATCCGGCGGCCCCGCACGGTCACCAGCTGGCTGTCCCCGCTGCCCGCGTCGGCCAGCACCTGGGTGCTGAAGTTGTCCTCGATCACCGTCAGCGCCCGGTTGCCGTCCCAGGAGTTGTTCAGCGGCGGCACCAGGTACTGCCGGGCCTCGGCCCGCTTGCCCTCGGGCTTGGCCGAGGCGCCGATGAAGTTGCGGACCAGGGCGGCCGCGTCGTCCGCGCCCTTGGGACCGGCCGGTTCCGGGGTGCGCGCGGTGTCGCCGGTGGTGGCGTTGATCGGCTTGGGGTTGCCGGACTCCGGGATGGCGGCGCAGCCGGTGAACAGCAGCACACCGCCGATGGCGCAGGCCGCCAACAGCACTCGCCGGGTCATTCGCGCTGGTCCTCGTCTCCTCCGGGTCCCGCGGTCACCGCGACCGCGGCCGGCGGGCGGCCCGCGTTCGGGATCGGCGGGGGCAGCGGCAGCGGAGAGCCACCGTGCAGCTCGACGTCCTGGATGCGAGGCAGGGTCAGCCGGAAGCAGGCGCCCTCCCCCAGCTCGCCCCACGCGTCCAGTCTGCCACCGTGCAGGTGCGCGTCCTCGATGCTGATCGAGAGTCCGAGTCCGGTTCCGCCGGTCTGCCGGTCCCGGGAGGGGTCGGCCCGCCAGAACCGGGTGAAGACCAGCTCGGCCTCGCCGGGCCGCAGCCCGACGCCGAAGTCCCGGACGGTGAAGGCCACCGCGTGCCGGTCGGCGGCCAGCTGGAGCTGGACCGGGCGGCCCTCGCCGTGGTCGATCGCGTTGGCCAGCAGGTTGCGCAGGATGCGTTCCAGCCTGCGCGCGTCCACCTCGGCGGTGACCTCGGTCGGCGGCAGGTACAGCTCGACCGGGACGCCTGCCTTGCCGGAGATCACCCGGACCGAGTCGACCGCGCGCTGCACGATGCTGCGCACGTCCATGGCGTCCACGGACAGGTCGGCCACGCCTGCGTCCAGCCTGCTGATCTCCAGCAGGTCGCCCAGCAGCGCCTCGAACCGGTCCAGTTCGGCCACCAGCAACTCGGTGGAGCGGGCCAGGCCCTGCGGGAACTGCTCCCGGGAGGCGTGCAGCACGTCGGCGGCCATCCGGACCGTGGTCAGCGGGGTGCGCAGCTCGTGCGAGACGTCGGAGGTGAACCGGCGCTGGAGCTGGCCGAACTCCTCCAGCTGCTGGATCTGGCGTTGCAGGCTGGCGGCCATCTCGTTGAAGGAGTCGGCCAGTCTGGCCACGTCGTCCTCGCCGACGACGTCCATCCGCTCGTCCAGCTTGCCGTCGGCGAAGCGCTCGGCGACCTCGGCGGCGTGCCGCACCGGGCGGACCACCTGTCTGGTCACCAGGTTGGTGATGCCGGCCAGCAGGAACAGCAGCACCAGGCCGCCGATGCCCAGGGTGGACTGCACCACCCCGACGGTGCGCTGCTCGGCGGTGAGCGGGAAGAGCAGGTAGAGCTGCAGCGCGCGACCGGCACTGGCCACCGGCAGGCCGACCACGAGCAGGGTGACCTTGCCGGAGTCCCTGGTCACCGTGACGATCTGGGTGGCCTTCTTGTCCTGCTGGACGTCGTTGCGGAGCTGGAGGGGCACGTCGTTGTAGGGACCGGCGAAGGCCGGGCGGGCGCCAGGGGTGACCGGGGTGGCCGCGCCGTCGACCAGCACCGGCTCGAACGCGCCCGCGGCCGGGTTGGCCACGTCGCGTTCCAGGTTCGGGCTGGTCAGCTTGGCCAGCGCGCCGGCCAGCCTGGCCGAGATGGCCTCCGTGCTGGCCGGGTCGATGGCCAGCAGCTCCCGCTGCACCACGTCGGCGCTGCGGAAGGCCTGCGCGATGGCCGCGGCCTCTTTGGCGTTCATCAGCCGGTCGGTGACCTGCGTCTGCAGCACGATGCCCAGCACGAAGACCACGGCAGAGGACAGCGCGAGGGTGCTCACCACGACCCGCAGCTGCAGCGATCGGCGCCACAGCGCGGCGAAGGCCAGCCAGCGTCGCCGACCCTGGTACACCAGCCGCTTGCACCGGCGGACCAGGGTCGGGAACCGACGTTGGAGGGCCGTCACGACCGTCCACTCAGGACAGTCACGGCGGCGCGCCTCACGGCGGACCGGCCTTGTACCCCACGCCGCGGACGGTCAGCACGACCTCCGGACGTTCCGGGTCCTTCTCCACCTTCGAGCGCAGTCGCTGGACGTGCACGTTCACCAGCCGGGTGTCCGCCGCGTGCCGATAGCCCCACACCTGTTCCAGGAGCACCTCGCGGGTGAACACCTGGCGTGGCTTGCGGGCCAGCGCGACCAGGAGGTCGAATTCCAGGGGGGTCAGCTGGATCGCCTTCCCCTCCCTGGTGACCTCGTGACCTGGCACGTCGATGGTCAGATCGCCGATAGCGAGCACCTCGGCCGGTTCGGCCTCGGTGCGGCGGAGCCGGGCCCGGATGCGGGCGACCAGCTCCTTCGGCTTGAACGGCTTCACCACGTAGTCGTCGGCCCCGGATTCCAGGCCGAGCACGATGTCCACGGTGTCGCTCTTGGCTGTGAGCATGACGATGGGGATGCCTGATTCGGACCTGATGGCCTTGCAGACGTCGATGCCGTTCATTCCTGGCAGCATCAGGTCCAGCAGGACAAGGTCCGGTTTGAGCTCGCGGAGTGCGGGCAATGCCCGCGTCCCGTCCCCGACGACGGCGGTGTCGAAGCCTTCCCCGCGGAGCACGATGGTCAACATCTCCGCCAGCGCAGGGTCGTCATCCACCACGAGTACGCGCGCCTTCATTGGCCACATGTTTCCACTGCCCGCTACCCGGGTGCGAACCACCCGTTGACCATTGCCGCCGTTTGCAGACCCGTTCGTTATCGATTGAGCCCCCAGCGGGCTCATCGGCTGCCCGATCGGGCGGTTACCCAGAGTTATTCGCGTGTGCCTGTCCATCACGACCTCCCGCCCGACGGCCCCGGCAACGTTGCCGTTCACCGCCTACAGCGCTCGCCCATTGCCCCGCGTTACCGATTTGCGACCAATCGAGTCAACTTTGTCAACCTATCCAGCGGTAAGTTGAACATTGAACTACCAGTGGAGGGAACCCCGATGGCCATCCGGCGTCTCAACCACGCTGTCCTCTACGTCCGCGACGTGACCCGCAGTCTGGCCTTCTACCAGGACATTCTCGGTTTCCGGGTGGTGCACCAGTTCCCCGGCGCGGCCTTCCTGCAGGCCGCGGGATCCGACAACGACCACGATCTCGGCCTGTTCCAGATCGGCGACCACGCCGGCCCCTCCACCGCGGGCCGGGACAGCGTCGGGCTGTACCACCTGGCCTGGTCGGTAGGCACGCTGCGCGAGCTGGCCGAGTACGCCAACCGATTGCGCACGGCCGGCGCACTGGTGGGGGCCTCGGACCACATCACCACCAAGGCGCTCTACGCCAAGGACCCGGACGGGCTGGAATTCGAGGTTTCCTGGCTGGTTCCGTTGCCCAAGGTGACACCGGAGATGCGGGCCAACCCCAAGACGTTGCCACTGGACCTGGATGCGGAAATCACCCGATGGGGTGGAGATTTGGTGGGCGCGCTGTAGCCCACAGCCCTGCCATCGGCTCGCGGGAGGACGTGTCCAGGCACCCACCGAGCCGCCCGCCCCTCGTTGCGAAAGAGGCGTGGCGCGCAGCGACACGGCGAGCCTGTCACCAGTGGCGGGGTGCCGATTTTTCGCGTTGCCTTGTCGTGCGTCCGACGCATCCGAAGCTTGCTTCGCGTGCGGCGGATGCGCGACGAGGCGACTCAAGAGCGAAAAATCCAGCGTGCGGAGCACGCCAATGTCACAGCGTGCGGGCGGCCAGGCGGGTGAAATCGACCTCGGTGACGCCGTCGACCACGTGCCAGTCGGCCAGCCAGTGCTCGGCGGCCAGCTGCTGGTAGACCTTGGCGCAGCGGGCCTGCAGGCCGGCGTCGGTCTCGTAGGAGTCGCGGGCCCGGTCGGCCTCCACCGTCTCCCGGTGCACCGCGCGGGCCGCGGCCACCTCGACCGGGACCTGCAACAGCAGGTGCAGGTCGGGCACTGGCAGGCCGAAGCGGCGGATCTCCAGCTCGTAGGCCCAGCCGACGAACTCGCCGTGCGCGTCCTGGTGCAGCCGGGCCGCGCAGTAGGCGGCGTTGGAGGCGATGTAGCGGTCCAGCAGGACCACGTCGTGCGCGGCCAGGTCGGCGCGCAGCGAGTCGGCGGCGCCGCGCCGGTCCAGCGCGTAGAGCACGGCCATCGCGTAGACCGAGTCCACGGTGTCGCCAAGGCGGCCCTGCAGCGCGTCCCGGACCAGGTCCGCGTGCACATCCTCGCCGTAGCGGGGGAAGGCCCGCCGGGCCACCGTCTTGCCGAGCCTGGTCAGCTCCGCGGTGAGCGCGTCGGCGAGCGTGCGCTTGCCCGCGCCGTCAAGACCCTCGATGACCACCAGTCGACCCACGCCGTCATCTAACCCGACGCGGGGATGAGTCCCGCGGGGCGGGGGCTTCCGGGCAACGCCCGCCCCGTGGGACTCCTGGTGTCCGCTACGCCTTGCGGCGCAGGAACACCGAGCCGAACCCGATCACCAGCAGGGAGCCCAGCAACACGAGGACCAGCGGCAGGGAGCTGCCCTCGGTGGTGGGAGCGGCATAGCCGTAACCGCCGGCCTGGCCGCGCTGGGCGTAGTTCGAGTCGGCCTGCTTGTCGCCGTACTTGGCGGCGACGGCACGCTGGTAGTCCGCGACGGAGACACTCGCGCCGTCGCCGTCGAGGCGGCGGACGGTGTCGCCGTGCACGGCGTACCAGGCGTCGATCTGCGGTTCCTGCAACAGGTACGCGCCCTGCGGCAGCTTGTCGGCGAACTGGCGTTCCCGGTCACCGGAGGCGATGTTGCCGACCTGCCAGCTCCCGCGTTCGTCCCGCACCGTCCACAGCGTGGCGGTCGCCCCGCAGGCGCCGCAGTTGGCGGGCACCGCGACGTAGGCGAGCGAGCCAGGCGCCTGGCTCTTGCCTGCCACGAAGTCCTTGGCGAGCTGGTAGACCGGCACCGGCCGCGGCGCGACCGCGATCTCCGCGTCCAGGCCGGGCGCGCCACCGGTGGAGGACAGACCACCGGTGGAGGAGTTCTTCGGGTCGGCCTGGAAGAACTTGCCCAGGGTGGCCCGCACCGAGGGGGTGTCCGCGACCTGGGCCGCCGCGGCCAGATCCTGTGCCGAGGGCTCGTTGGCCGCAGGCGCCGCGCTGGCGCCCCAGCCGTTGGCCAGCAGCAGGCCCGCGCCCAGTGCCGCGGTCACGAGTGTCCTGGTGATCCCGCGCATCGCGCTCACCTCCTGATCCCGGTCAGCGTGTGCGTCCAGGTGAAGCTCGAGTTGCTGCGGTAGTAGTTGTAGGTGGCCCAGTTGTAGCGATTGCTGGTCTGCCACGGGTCGCCCCAGTACACCCAGCTCTTGGTGGTGTCGTAGCCGTAGAGCACGTGCATGTGGCCACCGCCGGACTGCCAGCCGATCCGGGTCTCCACCGGCTGGTTGGCCGCGGTCTGCTGCTGGATGGTGGCGTAGCTGAGCGTGTTGCTCAGGTACTGGCCGGGGTTGGTGAAGTTCAGCCTGCGCAGCGCGTTCTGCACCTCGCCGAGGTGGGCCTGGTCGTTGGGGCAGGCCGAGCCGGTGGCCCGGTTCTTGGCCAGCGCGCAGAAGTGGTTCTGGCTGACCGAGAGGCCGTGCCAGGCGGCGATGGTGTTGCCCGCGGCGGCCCAGCACCAGTTGGTCTTCTCCTGGGCCTGCATGGTGATGTTCACCCGGTACGCCGCTGGCAGGGCCGCGATGCTCTGGGTGGACGCCACCTGTTCGATGGCCGGTGCCTCGGCGGCGAAGGCTCCGGGAACGGGGATGAGCAACCAGCTGGCGAGAACCGCGGCCATCCCGGCCACAGCTCTGCGTAGTTCGGACCTCCGTGACACGGTGGTCTCTCCTCTCGCCGGTCCGCCCGGTGACCGCACGCCGCAGGGGGTGGCGTGGGCAGGTCGGGCGGTGGTTGCGGAAGAGTCGGGCGCAATCGGTTGGGGGACAACCGACCTTGGTTGGTGTCCTTGGTCACGCAGGACCGTTCCGGGGTGGGCGATGTCCCGCGAACGCGTGAACGGCCCGCCTGACCAGCCTTGTTTACTCTTGGATCAACCACGTCCGGGTGGTTACCGTGAACGTTCACACCCCGTTCACAGGCCGTGAAAATCGCGGCTGGAAGGTAAGTGGCATGGTGTCCGAACTTCCCGACGGCCTGGTGGACGCACTGCGCTACGGCCCGTTCCACCGCGCCCTGCGCGAGGCCATCAGCTGCCGCGGCCTGTCCCTGGCCCGCATCACCGCGCATCTGGGCCGGCTGGGCATCAACACCGGCCAGTCCACCCTGAGCTACTGGCAACGCGGCATGCGCCACCCTGAGATGCCCGCCTCACTGCCCACGGTGCGCGCGCTGGAGACGGTGCTGCGGCTGCCGTCGGACTCCCTGGTGGTGCTGGTCGGCCCGCAGCACCGGCCACCGGGCTTCGACCGGGAGAAGGCGACCTCCTTCGCCGACCTGGTGGAGGTCGGCAAGATCACCGCGGACCTGCTGGAGGAACTGGACGCCGCGCCGGAGGTGCACCGGTGCAACACCTCGATGCGGGTCCGGATGGTGCAGGAGGTGGTGACCTTCGGCGCGGACCGGGTACAGCGCAGTGTGCGGTCGAAACTGGTGGTCAAGGCGGTGCAGCCGGGTCCGTACCGGTATCTGGCGGTATATCACGGAGATGACGGCGCGGACATGACGCGGGTGGTGGTCCGGGCCGAGGAGGGCTGCCGGCTGGGCCGGGTCCGCTGGCGGGCAGGCGGGCCGGGGGCGCTGGCCATCGAGCTGCTGTTCGACCGGCGGCTGGCCGAGGGGGAGACGCACGTCTTCGAGTACTCGGTGACGGACGGGACCGGGGTGGAGTCGCCGGGGTACCACCGGATGCTGCGCACGCACTGCGCGTCCTACCTGCTGCAGCTGCGGTTCAACCGGAAGGCGCTGCCCGCCCGGTGCACGCGACGGGTGCTCGCCAGGGAGGACGCGTTGCCCGCGGAGTCGGAGGAACTGGTGTGCACGGCCGACGCCCTGGTCAGCGCGTACTTCCCGGACGCGGGGCCGGGACTGGCCGGGATCGCGGTGGACTGGCGCTGAAACCAGCGGCGGGCCCGTCCCGAAGGACGAGCCCGCCGCGAAAAGTCCGAACTGACCGGCAGGATCAGTAGCGGTAGTGGTCCAGCTTGTACGGACCCTCGACGTCCACGTTGATGTACTCGGCCTGCTCCTTGGTGAGCTTGGTCAGCTCGCCGCCGAGGGCCTCAAGGTGGATCTTGGCGACCTTCTCGTCCAGTGCCTTCGGCAGCCGGAAGACCTCCTTGTCGTACTCCTTGTTCTTGGTGAACAGCTCGATCTGCGCGATCACCTGGTTGGAGAAGGAGTTCGACATGACGAAGCTCGGGTGCCCGGTGGCGTTGCCCAGGTTCATCAGGCGGCCCTCGGAGAGCACGATCACGGTGCGGCCGGAGGGGAAGCGCCACTCGTCGACCTGCGGCTTGATGTTGGTGCGGTGGATGCCCGGGTAGCGCTGCAGCCCGGCCATGTCGATCTCGTTGTCGAAGTGGCCGATGTTCGCCACGATCGCCTGGTGCTTCATCTTGGCCATGTGCTCGACGAGCAGCACGTCCTTGTTGCCGGTGGCGGTGATGATGATGTCCGCCTGGTCGATCAGCTTGTCGATGGTGCCGACCTGGTAGCCGTCCATCGCCGCCTGCAGACCACAGATCGGGTCGATCTCGGCCACGATCACCCGGGCGCCCTGGCCGCGGAGGGACTCGGCGCAGCCCTTGCCGACGTCGCCGTAACCCGCGACGAGCGCGACCTTGCCGCCGATGAGCACATCGGTGGCGCGGTTGAGGCCGTCGATCAGGGAGTGCCGGCAGCCGTAGCGGTTGTCGAACTTCGACTTGGTGACCGAGTCGTTGACGTTGATCGCCGGGAACAGCAGCTGCTTGGCCTCGGCCAGCTGGTACAGGCGGAGCACGCCGGTGGTGGTCTCCTCGGTGACGCCGAGGATCTCTTCACCGATCTTGGTCCAGCGGGTGTCGGACTCCTTGAGGGACTGGCGCAGCAGCTCCAGGAAGACCTGGTGCTCCTCCGAGTCGTCCGCCTCGGTGTTCGGCACGACGCCGGCCTTCTCGAACTCAGTGCCCTTGTGCACCAGCATGGTGGCGTCGCCGCCGTCGTCCAGGATCATGTTCGGGCCCTGGCCGTCGGCGAAGTCGAAGAGCTGGCGGGTGCACCACCAGTACTCCTCCAGGCTCTCGCCCTTCCACGCGAACACCGGGACGCCCTTGGGCTCCTCCTCGGTGCCGTAGGGGCCGACGACGACCGCGGCGGCGGCGTGGTCCTGGGTGGAGAAGATGTTGCAGGAGACCCAGCGGACGTCCGCGCCAAGGGACACCAGGGTCTCGATGAGCACGGCGGTCTGCACGGTCATGTGCAGCGAGCCGGCGACCCGCGCGCCGCGCAGCGGATAGACCTCCGCGTACTCACGACGCAGTGCCATCAGGCCCGGCATCTCGTGCTCGGCCAGTCGGATCTCCTTGCGACCGAACTCGGCCAGCGAAAGATCGGCAACGGCAAAGTCGATGCCATTGAGGGTCTGCAGCCTTTCGGCGGTCATGAACCGGCTCCATCCAAGTCTTGGGAATCCGCTGGCCACCCTACAACCAGCCACGCCGGGAACGGCATATGACGTAATTCAACAGCTCGATGTCCGAAGATGACCCCTCGGCTGGATTTCACCGGTTCCGCTGTGAGCCGGGACACCACAAGATCACATGTTCGGAGTCAACTGTGCTTCTCCCCGGTCCCGACACCCGTGTCGTCGAGCTGCGTGTGCCGGGGGTGCTGGGCGCGACTCCGGAGTCGGTCACCGGCTCTGCCAGCGCCGTAGACGTGGCAGGGGACGGACTGGGCCGGGTGGTGCGGCCAGCGGACCGGATGGACCGGCCGGTCGCCGGGCCCTCGCTGTCACTGGGCGGACGGCCGATCTCCCGGGTCATCGAGGGCTACGTCTGGGGCGCGATGACCTCCGGCGGTGTGGCCAAGGCCACCTGGGCGCTGCTGTTCCCGTTCACCCTGGCCAACGTCGCGCACTGGATGCTGCCGCCCGCGCCGCCGGGTTCCCGGGTGGCCAGGGGGCTGGGCACGGTGCTGCGGGCGTTGCTGCGGCTGGCCGCGCTCGGGCTGACCATGCTGTTCATCGGGCAGTTCGCGGTGGTCTCGCTGGACCTGATCGCGGCGCAGTGCCTCTCCCCAGGGCTGGAGTGCGCGGGCGGGCTGACGCCGACCTGGCTGCGCGACTCCCCGACGTTGCGGATGATCTCCGGGCTGCTGCCGGTGCTGCTCGCGATCGGGGTGCTGTTCCGGGTCTCCGGGGTGGACTGGGAGCTGTCCGTGCCGCAGCCGGCCGCGGACCCGCCTGGGCACGCGATGTCGAGCCTGCCGGGCGCGGGTGTGGCCGCCGATCCGGACACCCCGGCACTGCGCGGCCTGCACACCACGGCCGCGCTGGCCACCGTGGCCTGGCTGCTGCTGGGTGGTCCGCTGGGTCCCCTTCGGGCGGATCTGGCGGCCTTGTGGGGCACCACCATGCTGATCCTGGGGCTGTGCGCGCTGGGCGTGCTGCTGCTGGACGACCCCAACGGCAGCCACCCGGACCGGGCCGGGCGCTGGCTGCGGGCCGCGCTGGCGCCCGCGCCACGGCGGATGCTGGTGCTGGCCGCGCTGGTGCTGCTGGGCGCGTCGGCGGCGTTCGCGCCGGAGCTGTCCGGGCCGCTGGCCGCCTCCGACGCCACCGTGCAGGGCATCGCGGTCGGACTCGGACTGTGCTGTGTGCTGTTCGGGCTGCTGCTCATCCCGGCCGCGCTGCTGGCCCGCTCGACCTGGCGGAAGCTGCCCCGTGGGCTGCGGCCGTGGGCAGGCGGCTGGATGGCCGCGCCGGTGCTGGGACTGGCCGGGTTGCTCGGCGGCGGGTTCGGCGCCGGGATCGCGATCACCTTCGAGCAGGTGCTCACCCCGGTGCGGCTGGTGCTGCCCTCCGGCTACCGCTGGGTGACCCTGGTGTGGGGCACCGCGGCCGGGGTGGCGCTGACCGCGGTGCTGCTGTGCGCGCCGGTGCTGGTGCTGCTGGGGCGGATCCGCAAGCGGCGCGGCACCTTCACTCCGCCCGAGGTGGCCCTGCTGCACAAGGACCGGCCGCAGGACGAGGCACGCGCGGCGAAGGCCTGGCGGCGGGCGGAATGGCAGCGCAAGCACGCGCACCAGGTGCTGATCTGCTTCGCCGGGCTGCTCGGCGTTGGCGCGGCGGCCTCGGTGACCGGGCAGGCGCTGGGCGCGCCGCTGCCGACCGGGCTGGCCCCGCTCTCCGGGGCAGGCGTGGTGGCGCTGGCGCTGCTGGGTGGCGGGCTGCTGTACCTGGTGTGGCTGGCCGCGCGGCATCCGGAACGGGCCAAGCAGGTGGGTGTGCTGGCGGATCTGGCCGCGTTCTGGCCGAGGGAGGCGCATCCGACCGTGCCGCCGTGTTACGCGATGAAGGTGGTGCCGGAGCTGGTGGCCCGCGCCGAGGAGCACCTGAAGGCGCCGGGCAACCGGGTGGTGCTGGTCGGGCACAGCCAGGGCAGCTTACTGGCCGCGGTGGCGGTCTCCCGGCTGCTGGAGACCTGCTCGGCGCATGATCGGGAGCGGATCGGCCTGGTCACCGCGGGGTCGCAGTTGCAGTGGGCGTACCCGAGGGCGTTCCCGGCGGTGGTGCCGCACAGCTCGCTGGCCAAGCTGCACGGCGAGCTGGGCGGGCGGTGGCGGTCGCTGTGCCGGGGCACCGATCCGCTCGGCGGCGCGGTGACCACCTGGGCGCGGCAGGTCTACGACGGCCGGATGCTGGGTGTGGGCTTCCGCGCGGACGGCTCCACCGGTCCGCTGCCCGCGGCCAAGGCAGGCCCGCACGGCGCGCTGGTGCTGGGCGGGGACCACTGGCTGCCGGACCCGATGCGCGGGCCGTTCCCGTTGCGCCGCTGGGCGCCCGGGGTGCTGGGGCATGTGGAGTATCAGCCGGATCCGGAGTGGGACCGGGCGGTGAGCATCGCGGCCGGGCTGGAGAAGCCCTAACCCCAATGCCGCGTAGTTAGTGTTTGGGGCTGGTTGTCAAGCCTGGTGAAACAGCCAACGGAGTCCCTGCTAGAACAGAAATCGACCAAGATCACTGTCGGCAGGAACTCCGTTGGACAACCAGTCTGT